>CALEJM010000212.1 GCA_937898265.1 uncultured Porphyromonadaceae bacterium | reverse complement strand
GATTTATTATCTGACAGTTTCGGTAATAAAAAGAATAAGTTAATTGACTTTTATATTTCTGAGGACTGCATTGATATGATTTTTGAGAAAAATAGAATTTTTTCTTTTAAAGTATTTGCTTTATCATAATAAAGTTTAAAATCCTTTGATACATGTGTAACTTTAATTGCAGTATCTTTTTCCACTTAATTACCTCCAATATGCATTTTATTTATTATATTACAATAATTATTTTTTAGATAAAGAATGAAATCAAATAGAGGTAGATACAGGCGGCAGGCACGGCAAGGAGCATCGAGTCGAAGCGGTCGAGCATACCTCCATGACCAGGGATGACGTTGCCGGAGTCTTTCACGCCGAGGGTGCGTTTCAACATGCTCTCCAGGAGGTCGCCGAAGGTGCCGAACACCACGACAACGGCAGCAAGACCAACCCAGCTCCAGAGCGGAAGTGTTGACTCCACGAAGTGTGAGAAGATGCCGATAACGACCATGGCTCCCACCGCACCGCCAACGAAGCCTTCCCAGGTCTTCTTCGGCGAAATGCGCTCAAACATCTTGTGCTTGCCAAACAGACTGCCAGCACAGTAGGCAAACGTATCGTTGCTCCAGATGGCAAGGAAGCAGGCAAGGGTGATGTATGGAGTGAAACCGTTGTAGAACTCAAGGTAGTAGAGCATGCAGCAAGGGAGTGCTATCCAAAGCTGACAGAGTGCGAAATAGGCCAAGCGGCTGAGGGCGTTGCCTTCTTTGTTGAACAGTTGGACGATGGCATAGACCATGACGGCTAAGCCATAGAAACAGAAGAGGAACATCGGACTCACCTGATTCAGCACGTTGGCATCGGAGAGGACGAAGTTTTTGACTGCCACAAAGAGCAGCACGGCACAGAAGAGGCATCCATCGAACAGCAGACGTTTCTCACCTTTCGAGGTGAGGTGGTTGAACTCGATGACCGAACCCGCCATGATGGTAGCCACCAAGACGAAGAACGACTGCGGACACCACAGGACACACGTCACGATGATGGCCACCAGTAGCGCGCCAAAGACGGTGCGTTGAACCAGATTTTTCGATAGAGCCATAGTTATCTTCTTAGTTTTTGAGTGTTATTCTTCGGTCTGCTCAGCAGGGGTCTCGGCTTCCTCAGCTGGAGTCTCGGCGGCAGGTTGTTCCTCCGACACAGCAGTCTCGTCTTTCTTCTGCTTATCTTCCAACAACTCCTCGGCACGACTCTTCCAAGGACGTTCGCCAAGGATAGCCTTCACGTCGTCGGAGAAGAGTACCTCTTTATCAATGAGGATTTGGGCAATCTGACGCACCTGTTCCTCATGCTTTCGCAAGATTTGGAGTGCACGGGTGAACTGCTCGTTGATGAGATTTTTCGACTCGGTGTCAATAAGTTGTGCGGTATCGTCGCTGTAAGGTTTGGAGAAACCGTAGCCCGAGTCGGTGGAGTCGTAGTAAGAGAGGTTTTGCAGTTTATCGCTCATGCCGTAGTAAGCCACCATAGCATAAACCTTCTTGGTGGCGCGCTCAAGGTCGTTGAGAGCACCTGTTGAAGCGGTGTTGAAGAAAATCTCTTCGGAAGCACGACCGCCCAGCAAGGCACAGACCTCGTCGAGGATATGCTCACGGGTGGTAAACTGGCGTTCTTCAGGGAGATACCATGCTGCACCCAGAGCCATGCCACGTGGCACGATGGTCACTTTCACCAATGGGTCGGCATAGCGGAGCAGCCAACTGATGGTGGCATGACCTGCTTCGTGAAAGAAAGCTAATGCTAAAGTTTTTTCAGGCATAATGATTTTTTTATTTTTAAATGCGCAAAATGCATTGAAACCCGTACCTACTTCTCTTAATGTTTTTGTTGCTTCTGCTTCTTGCACAAATTTTGGCATAAATTTAAAAATTGCATTACTCCTTACTTCGTCCAGCAAAATATTTTTTATTTCACATGATAATATTTCTTCTAAAGATATTTCTTTCGAAAGTAATGCATAATTACAACCATTATCTTTGAAAAAATTACATGTCTTATAATTAGTAACCATATGTGTTTGA
>CALEJM010000211.1 GCA_937898265.1 uncultured Porphyromonadaceae bacterium | reverse complement strand
CGACGGAGAGCGTGTCTTCCCTAACGCCGAGCTATGGATCAACACCATCGAGGCACAAGCCTGGGAGGCGATGAACGACGAACGCGCTGCCATGCCACACGCCGTGCTTGAAGCCTACAAAGAGCAGCTGCACCTCTTTGCAGCGGGCGACACACTCCCTGGCGGCGTCGCCACCCTCGCAGCCTATGGACACACCCCAGGTCACACCGTGTTCCAGAAAGATTCCATCCTGGTGATTGCCGACCTCATCCACGGCGCCGCCCTACAACTGGAGCACCCCGAATACTGTCCGTTCTACGACATGGATCCCGAGGAAGCCATCGCCTCCAGAAAGCGCATCTTGGCCTACGCCCGCGAGCATAACCTCACCATGTACGGCATGCATCTCCCCGAGCCAGGATTCATCAGATAGACGCTACACATGACTGCCGCCTTGCATCAAAAAACCTTCCGTGAGCTGACTCTCGACGAGCTCTACGCGTTGCTGCGTGTGCGTAGCGAGGTGTTCGTGGTGGAGCAAAACTGCGTCTACCAAGACCTCGACAACGACGACCAACATTCCATCCATCTGTGGTTGACCGTAGGCAACGAGATTGTGGCTATGGCACGCGTCTGCCCCGCCGAGACCCACATGAAGGAGGTGTCCATCGGTCGCGTCATCACCACCAAGCGCGGCAAGGGCTATGGCAAAGAGATTATGCTGAGAGCCATCGAGGCTGCTGTAGCCACTTACAACGCCCACCTCATCGCCATCGAGGCTCAAGAGTACGCCAAGGGGTTCTACGAGCAGGTGGGGTTCCATCAGGTGTCGGAGCCGTTTATGATGGACGGCATCCCACATGTGAAGATGATTTGGAAAGATAAATAATTCTCTATTTTACAATAAACACACACAATGAAAAAGATTTTCACTCTCGCTGCCATCGTAGCAGCTATGATTTTGACCGGTTGCACACAGAAAGAGCAACCACAACAGAACGCTGAAGAGACCAACGCAGCACCTTCGTTCAACGAGGTACTGATGAGCCGTCGCAGCATTCGCAACTACGACGCCACCAAGACTATCAGCGAGGAGGAGGTTCGCACCCTTCTAACCCTCACCCAAGAGGCTCCGTCATGGGCTAATCAGCAGCCTTCGAAATACTATGTGGCACTCTCCGACGAAAAGGTGGAGGCCGTTCGCGACCTCATCGGCATGAACAAAGAGCGCACCGCAGGTTCCAACGTATTCATCGTGTCTACCTTCGAGACCGGCAAGTCGGGCTTCTTCCGTGGCGAGCAGACCAACGAGATTGGCGACGGTTGGGGTGCCTACGACAACGGCCTCAGCAACGGTTATCTCATCCTTCAAGCCAGAGCAATGGGCTTCGACACACTCATCATGGGTATGCGCGACAGCGAGGGATTGCGCGGACTGTTCGGCATCCCAGAGAGTGAGACCGTGATGGCTGTCATCGCCCTCGGCTACCGCGCCGAAGAACCAACACAACCAGAACACCGCAACTTCGACGAAGTAGTCAGCTTCTTCTAAACTAGACTTTCTAGATAATATATAGAAAGTCAAGCCAAAGCTAACAAGACATGCACGCTATAGATATTGCTTTAAGCATTGCGACAAAGGCTCACGAGGGGCAGTTAGACCGCGATGGTTATCCGGTGATTCTACACCCGCTAGCGGTGGGACTTATGGGACATACCGACGAGGAAAAGATGGCTGGTTTTCTGCACGATGTGGTGGAAGACAGCAACTACACTTTCGACCAACTGTTGGAGGCTGGTATTCCTCTTGGAGTGGTTAATGCCCTCCATCTACTTACCCACGAGAAAGGTAGCGACTATTTTGCCTATGTACAAAGAATCATCGATTCTGGCAATCCGATAGCCCTGCAGGTAAAATTCAACGATTTGAAACATAACTTCTCGCGAGGCAAAGCCTATCCAGATCTTCAGAAAAAGCACGGCAAGGCACTGGAGATGGTGAAGGCCGCCGTGGAAGCTCGTTCAAGCGTAAACCTTTATAAAGAGCCTAACGACGACACCCAAGTGGCAATCTTTGCTTGCGGATGTTTTTGGGGCACACAACATCAATTTGATAAAGAACCCGGTGTGAAACGTACACTGGCAGGCTACACAGGCGGTGAGGAGGAGTCTCCAACGTATGCTGACGTGAGAGACCATAAGACACACCATGTAGAAGCTGTGATTGTGGAGTTTGACCCTCAAATCACAAACTACACCCAGTTGTGTAAGGTATTCTTTGAGATCCACGACCCCGCTCAAACTGATGGTGTGGGTCCAGACTTGGGACCACAATACCGCAGCTGTCTATTCTATCGCAATTCACAACAGAAAGCTGAGGCTGAAGCCGTGGCACAGATTCTTCGCGACCGTGGCGATGAGGTGAACACCCTATTCCTCCCTGCAGGAAAGTTCTATATCGGCGAAGAGTATCACCAGCGTTATTATGAGAAGACAGGTGGTGAGCCTTACTGTCATCTGCGTAAGAAGAAATTCTAAACTTAATCTCACACACTCTACCATGAAGAAACTCGTCATACTTTGCTTGCTGGCAGTTGGTCTGCTCTGCTCCTGTTCCTCGCGCTATTTGGTGCAGGGTCCGCAGGGCGGCATCGCTGCCAAGATGCGTCTGCCCAAGGGGTTCAACCCCGAGACCGACAGCGTGGAGATGGTGGTGCTGATGCACGGCATCTTCGCCAGCAAGGACTTTTTGCCGATGCCTAAGATAGCCCGCGAACTAAAGCGTCAGGGCATCGCCACCGTGGCCATCGATTTCGGCGGTCATGGACAAAGTCAAGGCAAGAAGGTGAATATGACTATCCCGAAGGAACTCGCCGAGGCAAGGGCTGTCTACGACTACGTAAGCGCACTCCCCTACGTCTCCAAAGTCTCACTTCTCGGACACTCGCAAGGGGGTGTCATCGCCTCGATGCTGGCGGGCGAACTGGCTCAGGAGGGAAAAGCACCCAACCGACTGGTGCTATTAGCTCCCGGCTCCGTCATCAAGGAGGCATGCGAGGGCGGCCGTTTCTTTGGCAACGTCTTCAACCCCCAGAACCCACCGGCGTTCATCCGTTGCTTCGGCTTCTACAAGGTTGGACGCGACTATATGCTCACTTCACAACAACTCGATATCTACGGCACTTCAGCACACTATCAAGGTCCCGTCTGCCTCATCCATGGCACGGAGGACCACATCGTGCCGCTTTGGTGCAGCGAGAAGTATCACGAGGTGTATTCCAACTCACAGCTTCATCTCATCAAGGGTGAAGCTCATACAATGCATAAACATCTTGACCAAACAGTTGAGGTGATATGCCATTTCTTCAAACAATAACAACAAACATCAATTCCCCACTCCAATTATGGATGAAGTCATCATTCTCGCACCCGACCTCAGCAACGAAACCGAACTCCCTTTCGTTGACGGCGGCATCAAGGCGGGCTTTCCGTCGCCGGCGCAAGACTATGCGCTCGACTCACTCGACATCAACAGTGTTCTGATAACCAACAAGGCGTCCTCGTTCTACGCCCATGTGGTTGGCGACTCTATGCTACCCGGTATCGAAGAGGGAGATTACGTCTTGGTGGACCGCAGCATCGACCCCTTCCAAAACTGTATTGCGGTATGCTATATCAACAATGAGTTCAACATCAAGCGTCTTGACCTTTCCGAAAAGGAAGACAAAAAGGTGATACGTCTCATATCGGACAACCCCAAATACGCCCCCATCATCATCACTCCCGACGACAATTTCATCATCTGGGGCGTGGTGAAATACGCAATCCATAAGACTATCTAAGCTGTGTACGCCGTCGTAGATTGCGATAACTGCTTCGTGTCGTGCGAACGGGTGTTTCAGCCCGAACTCCTCGGCAAGCCCGTCATTGTGCTCTCCAACAACGACGGCTGCGTGGTGGCACGCTCCAACGAAGCAAAAGCTATCGGCATCAAGATGGGCACTCCGCTCTATCAGCTCAAAGAGGTTTGTCGCACACACAATGTGCAGATTCGCTCCAGCAACTACGTCCTCTATGCCGATATGAGCAACCGCGTGATGTCGATTCTCCGCGACGAGGTGGGTCCCGGACAGATGGAACAATACTCCATCGACGAGGCATTTCTGACCCTTCACGACGACAGCTTCGACTACCGTCCGTGGGGCGAGGCGCTGGTTCGTAAAATCGGACAATGGACCGGTATGCCCGTCAGCATCGGCATCGCCCCGACACGCACCCTCGCCAAGGCTGCCACGTGGTTTGCCAAACGGTGGAAGGGATACAACAAGGTCTGCATCATAGGCAACGAGGAGCAACGGGAGAAGGCTCTCAAGGCATTGCCCATCGACGAGGTGTGGGGCATCGGACGACGCGGCAAGGGAAAATGCGAATACCATGGCATACAAACGGCCTGGGACTTTACTCAGAAGTCGGAGTCGTGGGTGAACAATGTGTTTACTATCACAGGCGTTCGTACGTGGAAAGAATTGCGTGGCATCTCTGCCATCACTACCGTGCTGACCGGCGACCGACAGACAATATGCACCAGCAGAAGCTTCGAGAAGATGGAGAGCGAGGTGGAACGTCTGGAGATGTATGTCAGCAACTACGCCGCCCACTGCGCCGAGAAATTACGCGCCCAGAAGAGCGTCTGCAACATGGTCACCGTATTCCTTCAGACCAACCATTTCCG
>CALEJM010000210.1 GCA_937898265.1 uncultured Porphyromonadaceae bacterium | reverse complement strand
TCAGCGATCTCGCGCATACGCTTGTAATCCCACTCACGGCTGTAGGCAGAGCCACCACCGATGATGAGCTTTGGCTTGCACTCAAGAGCGAGGCGCTCCATCTCGTCATAATCTACGCGACCGGTCTCCTCGTTGAGGTTATAAGCTACTGGATGATAAAGGAGGCCAGAGCTGTTGACAGCCGAGCCGTGTGAGAGGTGACCACCGTGTGAAAGGTTGAGGCCGAGGAACTTGTCGCCTACATTCAAGCATGCGAAGAACACGGCCATGTTAGCCTGAGCACCTGAGTGAGGCTGAACGTTGGCCCATTCGGCACCGAAGAGTTGTTTCAAACGGTCGATAGCCAACTGCTCGCTTTGGTCAACTACACCGCAACCGCCGTAGTAGCGTTTGCCAGGGTAGCCCTCGGCATACTTGTTGGTCATAACAGAACCCATGGCGCGCATAACCTGCTCGCTCACGAAGTTCTCAGAGGCAATGAGCTCAATGCCTTTGATCTGACGATTTCTTTCTTGCTCAATCAATGAGAAGATTTCTGTGTCTTGTTTCATAAACGTTTATGTAAAAATGTTTGTTTGATTTCTTTCTATTTGCGTTTCTTTCGCACGCTCCAACCAAAACGGCCAATCTCCTCCCCTATCTTATAATAATGTCCGTGAGAATAGGTGATGAGTCGTGCCTTGGCGAGGTCGAACGCCTGCGTCTCGGGATCGATGTAGCGCTCGTCGGCCTGCACATTGACCACCTCGGCGATAAACATGTCGTGGCTGCCAAGCTTCACAATCTCCTTGACACAACACTCGATGCTCAAAGGCGCTTCCACAATGATGGGCGCCGACACCTTCTCGCCCTTGCGTGGCGTGAGGTGCATCTCGCGGAACTTGTTGTAGTCGCGTCCGCTCTTCACGCCGCACCAGTCGGTTGCCTTGGCGAGCTGCTCGTTGGTGAGGTTGAGCACAAACTCCATGTTCTCTTTCACGAGGTTGTAGGAATGGCGCTCGGGACGGATGGAGACGTAGCACATGGCTGGGTCGCTGCATATCGTTCCCACCCAGCTTGCCGTAAACACATTGTAGTCCTCCTCCGACCCTCCGCACGACACCAGTATAGCTGGTAGCGGATAAATCATCGTGCCTGGACGCCAGTTTTGTTTCATTGCGAAAGAAAGGTTGTTGTTTAAGCCTTAACCCAAAACCTTGCGGAGCATGACGTTCATATCGACCTCAGCAGCCACGATGCTCTTCAGCTCGCTGATAGCCACGCGGGTCTGCTGCATGGTGTCGCGGTTGCGGAGTGTCACGCAGTTGTCGTTGAGTGTGTCGTGGTCGATAGTGATGCAGAAAGGTGTGCCGACGGCGTCCTGACGACGATAGCGCTTGCCGATAGAGTCTTTCTCGTCGTAAGAGCATTTGAAATCCAACTTGAGGTCGTTGAAAATCTTTTGTGCCACTTCAGGCAGACCGTCTTTCTTGACCAATGGCATGATGCAGAGTTTCACTGGAGCCAAAGCGGCAGGCAAGCGGAGAACGACGCGGCTGTCGCCACCCTCGAGCTGCTCCTCGCAATAGCTGGATGCCATAATCGAAAGGAAGGTGCGGTCGAGACCGATAGAGGTTTCGATGACGTAAGGCACGTAGTTCTGGTTCAACTCTGGGTCGAAGTATTTGATGTTCTTGCCAGAGAATTTCTCGTGTTGTGAGAGGTCGAAGTCTGTGCGTGAGTGGATGACTTCAATTTCCTTGAAGCCGAATGGGAGTTGGAACTCAATGTCGGTAGCTGCGTTAGCATAGTGAGCGAGTTTGTCGTGGTCGTGGAAGCGATATTTCTCGTCACCAAGACCCATAG
>CALEJM010000209.1 GCA_937898265.1 uncultured Porphyromonadaceae bacterium | reverse complement strand
TCAGACCTTTTCTTGGTTGGTTGATTCACTCCTCTCATGCACGAAGGTGGTGCATTGGGGCGTAGACGTTATGGAAGAAAAGGGCAAGAGTTTTATCCCGCAACAAGGCTTGGCCACGAGTTTTGTGCTTAATTATGAGGCGTTCCCATCTGTTGAGATAGACAGAAAGACAGCTCTTCATTTCCTTTCGGCAGAAGCCATTGTGTTGGATGATGCCCCTAAAGGTCATGTGTTGCTTACCTACAAGTCTGCCCCACTTGGATTTGTGAAAAATATAGGCTCAAGATGTAATAACCTCTATCCAAACGCTTGGCGAATCCGCATGAATTGGAAAGATGTTGACGAATTGGGCAATCAACAATAAAAATAAATTTATCACGTTCTGACTAATAGAGTCTCAACCTGCAAAATGAAATTTTGGCGTAACGTTTTCATTGTTGCTTGTTTGTCTATATTTTCTTTGGGCACTCAGGCACAACTTAATACAGATAAAGTTTTGTCTGTAGGAAGAAGTGCGCTCTATTTTCAGGACTATATTTTAGCCATACAATATTTCAATCAGGTTATTCGTGTCAAACCTTATCTCGTAGAGTCGTATTATTATCGTGCTGCTGCAAAAATCAATTTGGAAGATTATGTTGGCGCAGAAACAGACCTGAATCGTGCGCTGGAGCTGAATCCTTTTGCTCCTCAAGCATATTATGCGCGCTGTTTTACCCGTCTCCAACTTTCTCGCTGGGAAGAAGCAGAAAAAGATATCAATCAGGCACTTTACTACAGTCCGGAGAATCCAACCTATCTGATGATGCGTTTGGAGATTTACGACCACGACAAACGGTATGATGATGCGTTGAAAGACCTTGACTTCCTCATCCGAAAGACCAATAATCCCGATCTTCAGTTGGAGAAAGGTCGTCTGTTGCTTATGAAAGAGGATACTGTTGGAGCGCTGCGTCATTTCGAAGATAATGTGCTTCGCGATAGTTCGAATATAGAAGCTTGGGGTGCATTAGGTTTTACACGTCTTTTGGCAGGGCAGATGGATGAGGCTCTTGTGGCTTACGACCATACCATTGCTATGCATACCTCCAATCCTCAGCATTTTGTGAATCGCGGTCTGTTGAGGTATCGCAAGAATGATTATCGTGGAGCATTGGCTGATTTTGATAAAGCTGTCAAATTGGCTCCTAAATCAAAACAGGCACTCTTCAACCGTGCTCTGATACGTTTTGAAATTGGCGACTACAACAAAGCCGTAGACGATCTCAATGTCATCATTAACGAAGATCCTGAGGCTTATGACGCTTTGTTTCAACGTGCTATGGTACAACAGAAATGCGGCAACAATATGGAGGCGCTCCAGGACTTCTCCGCTGTGCTGAAACGCTATCCTACCTTTATCCCGGCGTTATATGGTCGTGCTGAAGCATATGAATCTATGGGACGTCGTCAGTTGGGATATCGCGATATGCAGTTGGCGTTTAACCTCTCGGAAGAGCGTAAGAAAAAAGGTAAGTCGGTTTATGATGACGAACCTGACACCGAGATGCATATCGCTGAGGCTGACTCTAAGCTGAAAGCCCGCAACAAACTGTTCAATGCAACCAGTAATGCAGCTGCACCCACCAATGCCTCTTATCAGATGGAATCGCACTCTATTCGTGGCAATGTGCAGAATAATGAAGTTGCTGTGGCAACAGCGCCTAATTTCCAGGTTACCTATTACGAGCGAGAGCATTTGGTAGGTGGAGTTGTTGTTTACGATGATCTCATCGACCGTTATAATAAAAAACATAGTAATCGTCTGCCTGTTAAGTTGGTCTCCAAGGAACTCCCTTTGAGCGATGCTTTGGCAACGTTCCATTTTAATGCCATAGAACAATCCACTAAAATTCTAACGGAACAACCCGACAATACCCTTTTGTTGATGGAGCGCGCCATCGACTATGCTTTGGTTCAAGATTTCGAAAATGCCATTGCCGACCTTTCCAAGGTGTTGTTGAACAGCGATGATGCCCTTGCCTATTTCATTCGTGCCAATGTGCGTTGTAAATTGGTAGAGTATCGCAAAAATACAGAGTCGTCAAGTCTTGAGACTTTGGCTTATGATTCTGAAATGATTATGCGTGACTTAAATAAGGCAATCTCTTTGGCTCCTAATTTTGCTTACGCCTATTTCAATCGTGCCAATATCTTGGCAGAACGAGGCAACTATCAACATGCGCTTCGTGATTTCAACGAAGCAATACGTCTTAAACCTGGTATGGCTGAGGCTTATCTGAATCGCGGACTCATCTATATCTATCTCAACGAAGTTCAAAAAGGTATTGAAGACCTTGGAAAGGCTGGTGAACTGGGTATCGGTGAAGCCTACGCTTTGTTGAAGAAAATGCGTTAATCCCTTTCTAACAGAATTATTAAAAAAGAAAAAGCCGCTGAATAACCAGCGGCTTATATCGTGTTGTATGAAGTTCTGAGTCTACTCTTCGGAGAAGTGAACCAATACCTTGCGGTAGGAATTGAAGATTTTTGATTTGGAGACAAAGCCTACATAGCGTCCTTCTTCATCAACCACAGGGAGATTCCAAGCACCTGTACTTTCAAAGATATCCATCACCTTTTCCATAGGTAGGGTGGTGTTGATTTTTGCTGGAGCGGAAATCATTAGACGTTCAACGGTGAAACGGTTGTATAGACGAGGCTGGAACATGATGTTTCGCACCTCATCCAATGGCACGATGCCTAGTAAAACGCCTGTTGATTTGCTGACAACAGGGAAAATGTTGCGTTTAGATTGTGATATCACCTTCACCAATTCGCCTAACGTCATTTCTGGATTTACAACATCCAAGTCAGTCTCAATCACACTCTCCATCTTCATCAGTGTCAGAACGCTGCGGTCTTTATGGTGTGTAAGCAATTCGCCTTTTTGAGCTAAACGCATTGCGTAAAGACTGTGTGGCTCGAAGGCTACAATGGTCAGATAAGAAACCACTGTGGTAATGATGAGGGTAATGAAGAGGTCGTAGCCGCCAGTAAGCTCTGCAATCAGGAATGTTGCCATCAATGGGGCATGGAGTACGCCCGACATCAAACCTGCCATACCAGCAAAGGCAAAGTTGGAGATTGGTATGTTGACACCAATGATGTTCAAACCTTCTGCCACAACATAACCAGTAAGACAGCCAACAAAGAGACTTGGTGCAAAGATACCGCCAGTGCCGCCCGCACCATTAGTTGCCGTAGTTGCAAACACTTTGAACAAAACAATCAGCGAGAGGTAAAGAACGATACCCCACGCATTATTTTGTAAAGGAGCAAAGACAGATTGGTCAAACAGTGAGTTCGGATTGGTTGAGAGTAGCGCTTCGATAGCAGTATAGCCTTCACCATAGAGCGGTGGGAAGAAGAAGATGAGCAGACTTAAAATCACAGTGCCCAAGATGATTTTCCAAATAGGTTTCTTCAAGCGTTTGAATACGCTCTCAAGCATGATGGTGCAGCGAGTGAAGTAGAGGGAAACCAAACCGCATACAATACCCAGTATGATGATAAATGGGATACGATCGACTGCGAATGGGGCGTAACTGTCAAAATGGAATAGCGATTCGCTGCCTGTTAGCAAGTAACTGAGTGATGTGGCTGTGACGGAGGTAATGAGCAATGGCAACAACGAAGTCATTGTCAAGTCTATCATCAACACTTCCAAGGTAAAGGCAACGCCAGCAATTGGTGCTTTGAAGATGCCGCCGATGGCTCCTGCTGCACCGCAACCAACCAAGAGCATCAAGGTCTTTTGGTCCAATCGGCAGATGCGTCCAAGGTTAGAACCGATAGCCGAACCAGTCAGTACGATTGGAGCCTCAGCACCCACAGAACCGCCAAAACCAATGGTGATAGCACTTGCCACAACACTGCTCCACATGTTGTGGGCTTTGATGATGGATTTATGCTGCGAAATTGCGTAGAGGATTTTGGTTACACCATGTCCTATGTCGTCTCTGACAACGTAGCGAACAAACAAACTGGCAATGGTGATGCCTACTGTAGGGAGAATCAAATACCAGTAGTTGAGGTCGCCCGCTGAGATGTTGACAACGAGATGCTGAATAACATGCACAATGCTTTTCAGCGCCCATGCTGCAATGGCGGTCAAACAACCGACAATGATACTCAATATCACAAGAAAATGGTTCTCTTTGATATGAGTCTCTCGCCACTCCAAAAGCTTGGCGTAGCGACTGGTATTTTGCTGACCTTCCTCGGTTTTGTTCATGAGTTGTCGTTTGAAAAAATGTGGCGCAAAAATAATGAATTTTTCTTACTCACGGTCAATGACTACCTAAAAAATGGTTCAAAAGAACTATTCCAGAATTTCCACGCCGCCTCAGCTTGTGCGTAGAGCATAGAAAGACCATTGCAGATGGTTGCGCCTTGTTGTTGTCCCAGAGCAAGAAAGGGGGTTACTTGCGGTGCGTAGACAAGGTCAAAAAGCAGATGGTCTTTTGTTATATATTGATATGGAATCGGCAAAGGTTCTGAGTTGGAAGTCATGCCTAATGTTGTGCAGTTGATAAGAATGGAGGGATTCGTAAGGAGTTGTTTGTCAACATCAGAAAAATCCAAGTCACAGTCACGACGAGCAACGCAGCGATAATCAATATGTAATATGTTGCTGAGAGCGTAGGCAACTGCTTTTGCTGCGCCCCCATTACCAAAGATAAGTGCAGAAGTGTGATGTGGCTTGAGAAGAGGAAGGATAGCCTCTGCAAAACCAATGGCGTCAGTGTTGTGACCGATGAGTTTGCCTTGATAGATTGCCACAGTGTTGATCGCACCGATAGCTTTTCCTTCTTCTGTCAAATAATCAAGGAAGGGAATGACGGCTTGCTTGTGAGGTGACGTGACGTTAAAACCAGTCAGATTGTGACTGAGGATTTGGCTTTTGAGGTTGTCCAACGTCACCATATCCAACAGGTAGTAACTTCCGTCGATGCCTTCTTGGGCAAATTTATGCATGAAGTAGTCGGCAGAGAGGGAATGACTGACGGGGTGACCAATCAAGGCTAAACGATGTGTCATCTTTTAAGTAGTCTTTTTGCAATCAATACGATTGCAACGATGCCAACGATAGCAAGCAGAATGATAGAAAGTTCGTGGCTGTAGCGGTGAATCAAATCGGACTGACCTTGAGCAATGTAGCCAAGTGCGGCAAGTACACTGTTCCACACGGCTGCGCCCAAAGTTGTGAAGAGGATAAACTTGCCGAGATTCATCTTTGACAGGCCTGCGGGAATCGAAATCAGCTGCCTGACAGCTGGAATCAGTCGACCGACTAAAGTTGAGATTGCGCCATGCTTCACGAAGTAATCCTCGGCCTTCTGTACCTTTTCCGAAGAGAGCATAAGCATCTTGCCGAGGCGCGTATCAACAAACTTATAGACTATTGGGCGGCCAAGCAATAGCGCTAGAATATAGTTTATCAATGCCCCAATCAATGCGCCAATTGTAGCGGCAGCCACCACACCCCAAACGGTCATCTCGCTATCTGGTTTGCTCGCCACATAGGCTGCGGGCGGCACAACGATTTCTGATGGAAACGGAACGAATGAACTCTCTACAGCCATGAGTGCAGCAACAGTGGTGTAGCTTGTGTTCTCGTCAAACCACATCTCTACTTTATCTACCCAACTTTGGTTGGTGGTCGTGTCGGACACTGTTGTTTGGGCGTTACAAGCGAACGAGATGCTAAAGATGTATATTGAAAGTATGATGATTTTCTTCATGGTTGTTGTAATTAGAGTGTGATGGAATTCAGAAATGCCTCTGCTTCAGGAAGCATATTTGTGATTACGGAACGTGAGTGCTCGCTGTATCCAGAAAGGATTCGGTAGGTGGATTCAGCGCTCTCCGTTTCGTTGCGTGCGATATGGAGCGCTACTTTGACCTCCAGGCAGTTGATGTTTTCGCTTGATTCATCTAATGCAACGTTCAACCATTGTGAGGCTTCGTCCAATTCGCCCTGCATGAGGGCAACCTTAGCCAATCCGATGTTGTTGTCAATGAGATGATGGTGCGACTCACTTGAATTAAACGACAATTTAGCTGCTTCAAGGTTGGTCTTCCTATATTCTATGAGCTGAGGCACGGCAGCAAGATGGCAATATACCTCGCCAAGATTATGCAGTGCGAACGCCGATTCGGAGGGAGAACCGCTGCTGAGTGAGACGGCAGAGAGAGCATATTGCTCCGCTTGATGATATTGCTCTAATTCAATCAGTACGAGACTTATGATGCACATGGCAGAAACCATCTCAACGTCGTTGCGGGCGATGACACGGTCCATATACGTCATAGCAAGTTGTGGTTCGTCGGTTGCGTAAAGACATGCTCCCATGAGATAATCGTAGGAATGCTTGTTGAGATTGAGGTAGGCAACATCTTGCAGCAGTGGACGGGTGGCGTCATGGAGTTCTTCGCTTAGAATCGCAGGGTAAAGGCGTGTGAATCGGTTGAGCATTTCAAGTGCGTTGGCGTATCGTTCGGATTGCACGAGGTAATCTGCAGCATCGAGGAGGAGATACGGCAATCTCTCGGCGTCATGCTCATGAAGCGAACAGTAGGTGAGCGCAACTTCGGCTGCTTTGTTGCATTCCCCCTTTAGGGAAAGTATTTCGGCGTAGCCGATGAGGGCATGGAGATGATAGGGCGAGCGTTGCAGAAAAAAAGTGTAGAGTTGCTCAATGTCGTTGAGTAGTGTTGGCTCGTTGCTGAAATGAACCATACAGATGCGAATGCTGTTGAGCGAGCGTTCTGCATCTTGACCAGTTTCAAATACTTGTCGTAGAAGCTCGATGTAGAGTTGGTAGTTGATTTTGTCGGCACGATAGTTGATGACGTCAAGAATAGCCGTCTCGTCGTTAGGCTCCAACTCTGCATATCTACGGAGCGCTTCTTTGGCAAGGTGATCGCCTTGAGCCGTGCGTTGCTGCGCATAGATTTGCGCCATGAGAATATACGCTTCGGGATGTTCCGGACTTGCAACGCTGTGTGCAATGGCGAGGGCTTCCTCTGGCTTGAAGAAAAGGAGGTCGAGACGAGCTTTTAGCTGTAGAAGATCAATGTCGTCTGGCGATTGTAGAAGTCCGTTTTCAACAAGACGAAGTGCAAGGAGGTTGCCTTCTGGATGGTCAAGGAGCGTGAGGAAGTCAAGTACCACGACAAGGTCGTCGGTGGTCAGTCGGCAGTCTAATTCGTCGTTGTACAGCGCTTTGAGAAAACCGAAAATTACCTCGCACTCTTCATCGTTGAAGTTCTGCATCACGTTACTGTCCGGTCGGAGCATGTCGTTGCGATTTTGAGTGGAAATTTATTGTTTAATCATCTGTTTGAGTGCTTGCGCCAATTGGTCGGGACAAGATGTTGGTTTCCAACCGCAGGTGATTCCCTCCAGACGGCTGATGGCTTCGTCGGCACTCATACCTTTGACAAGTTTGGCGATGCCGATGGTGTTGCCAGCGCAGCCACCGAGATATTCTACACTTTCAATGATGTTGTCGTCGTTGAGCACGATGTTGATTGCTTGTGAGCAGGTGCCTTGAGTTAGGTACTGAAGTTGTTTCATTGTTTTATCTTATTTTAATATAGTATTCAAGCATTGTTTGTAGTGATGCTTGTATTGTTTTCGTTGTTGGAGCGATGGTCAAGTAACCACATTTGTAAACTGTTGAAAACGTTCTGCCACACAGAGTAGAACGCAAGTGCTACCGCTGCTAACGGTGACAGATAGAACGTAGCCATCCAGATGCCGATGCCGGTGTTCTTTTGTCCGAGGAGTTGACCTGCTGCCATAGAGTCGTTGTAGCGACGACCTATCAGTTTACCAATGAGGAATTGAGCCAAGCATGCAAGCAGTGAAGTTAATAAAACAGCTGCGAGTGTGCGCCAGTTTCCGTCCCATTGGGTGATAAGTTTGTGGAATGTATTGCCAAGCACAATGAGGAGGGTGAGAGCCCAAATATAAAAAGTGAGGTTCTTGCCTCGTGCAAGGAAATTGTTGACACGTGGAAGAGCAATTTGTAGGAGGATGGCGATAAGCAATGGGATGCCAATGACAGGTGTGATTTTGGCAAACACATTGAAAAGAGAGGCGCCGAGTAGCATCGATTGGTTGGTGCCTATGTATGAAAAATAAAGAGGGGCGCTGATAATTGTGAGTAGGTTGCCAAGCACGGTGTACATAGTACAGGTCTCGCGATTGGCTCCAAGGATGACAGCAACAACCACTACGCTGGAAGCAACAGGACAAAGCACAGAAATCATTGCGCTTTGAGCAACGTCTTCGTTGTGTGTGAGTAGTCTGAGTGTGATGTAGAGGACAAGTGGAAGGAACGCCTGGATAAGTAGGATAGGGATATGTATCGGTTGTGGGCGGAGTGTGCGGAGGCGTACGGCGCAGAAATTGAGCAATAGAATCGTGAAGATGGCGTAAGGCACAAGCGGCATAAAATAGGCGCATTGCTCGTGTAAGAGTGCACCTAACACGATAGCTGTTGGAAATACGTAACTGCGATATTTCTGCATAGAGTTTGGAGGCTTAGAGTAAAGATGTTCCGGGAGTATAAACTCCCGGAACGATTCTTGATTCTTAAAGCACAGAAGCTTTCAGAATGACGGGTTGATGTTATTCGGTAGCTTTGGCTTCCCAAGTGTATTCAACAACGGTCAAAGTACCGCGGCGAATAGAGTAGGTGAGTGCCATGGTACCACTGATAGTGTTGTTGAGGTTGATGGTTTCTACTACTTTGTTGAAACGCTTTGTGAGGTCTTTGTCGGCCTTGTCGGTCTTGCCCTCAACGATGAAGTTTGCTTGTTCTCCAAATTCAAGGTTCATTGCGTTTTGGATGATGGCCATGTCTGCTTGTACAACTTCAGAAGAAGTGCCAGTCATACCAACGAAACCGTGGGTGTAGTAGTTCTGCGTGTCATCGCATGATGTGAACATTGCCATAGCAAGGAGCATGGCGGCGAGGGTAAAAAGTTTTTTCATTGTGTTATGTTTGATTTATAAGTTATTTATTTCAATAATAGCCTCATCAACGTGACCGCCGAGGGGAGGATTGTGCTTGTGTACACGAACAGTGAGTAGTGTACCTTGGGGCAACACCTCTTCAAGGGCATGAAGAATGCGGAGTGCAAGATGTTCGATGAGACGTGACTTTATCGCCATCTCCTTACGAACCGTTTGGTAGATGATTTCGTAGTTGATGGTGTTGGCGAGTTCGTCATCGCAGCCTGCGCTATGATTGTTGGGTTCAGCAATGACGTCAACACTGTACCATTGTCCCACTTTCTGTTCTACGTCGTAGTAACCATGGTAGGCGTAAAAACGCATGCCGTTGAGAGTTATCTTCATATTATTTAGGTGCTTTAATATATAGAATGATGGCTAAAGTGCCGAATATCATGTTGGGTAGCCAAACAGCAGTAAAGGTGCTCATTACTCCGCTGACGGCAAAGGTGGTGCTGACGGTACTGAAGAGGATAAACACAGCACTTAGCAAAATGCCAATACCAATATGCAGACCAGTGCCACCGCGAACTTTGCGTGAAGAGAGCGACAATCCGATGATAGTCAGGATGAATACACTGAGAGGCATTGAAAAACGTTTGTAGAACTCGTCTTCAAATGCCTGAATATTGCCAACACCTCGCGCGCGCTGTTTGCGTAGGTATTTGTAAAGTTGTGTTGTGGTCATCTGAGGCGCTTCGTCGGACGTTAGGAAAAAATCGTCTGGATCCATATGTATGACGGTGTCCATTTGGTTGCCCGTGCGAACCGTCTCATACAAACCATTGAAATCGCGGATGAGATATTCTGTGACGTGCCAGTGGTCGGTACTGTCAAACACGACGTACTGTGCTGTCATACGTGAAACAAGCGTTTTACCGTCAAATTTCTCCAACTGAAAGTGATAACCACGGTTTCTTGCCTGCTCGTAGCGTTCTATGTAGGCAATCGTGCCAGGCTCAACTTCAAATTGAATGTTCAGCGCCATTTCGCTCTTGAATTTCTTGACGTACTGGTCTTCAAACGCCAGTCGCGTCTTGTTGCTGTGCGGGATGATGAAACCAGACAGAATGAATACCATTAACGCAACGGCTGTTGAAGCAATCATATACGGGCGCAACAGTCTGTGGAAGCTCACTCCTCCTGCCAAACACGCGATAATCTCTGTGTTGTAGGCCATCTTTGAAGTGAAAAAGATGACGCTGATGAGAGAGAATAGTGGTGCAAAGAGGTTGGCAAAGTAAGGGATGAAGTTGGCATAGTAGTCAAAGATGATAGCGTTCAACGGTGCATTGTTATCGTGGAACTTATCAATCTTTTCTGCTACGTCAAACACCACCGAAATGCTGATGATCAGAACGATGGCCAAGCCGAAGGTGCCGAGATATTTTTTGATGATATACCAGTCTAAGCGTTTGAGCATAGGAACGAAAATCTAAAGTCTGCGAGTAACCTTCTCCAGCATCATAGGTTGCCAAGTGTCGAATGTGTTGTCGAGGATATGCTTGCGTGCCTCACCCACCAACCAGAGGTAGAATGCGAGGTTATGTATCGAAGCAATCTGCATACCTAACAGTTCGCCAGCAATGAACAGATGGCGAAGATAGCCGAGAGAGTAGTGTGTGTCAACAAAGCAGTCGCTCTCTGGATCAATCGGTCTGAAATCGTTTTTCCATTTCACGTTTCTGATGTTGATGATGCCGTTACGAGTGAATAGCATACCGTTACGTCCGTTGCGAGTTGGCATCACGCAGTCGAACATATCCACACCACGTGCAATCGCCTCCAAGAGGTTGGCTGGTGTGCCAACGCCCATCAGATAGCGAGGACGATCGGTGGGCAAAATCTCGTTTACCACCTCAATCATATCATACATCACTTCTGTTGGTTCGCCAACTGCCAAACCGCCGATAGCGTAGCCGTTGGCATCATATTGTGTAACCGTTTCGGCTGAGATACGACGCAAATCAGGATAGACGCAACCTTGAACAATCGGGAACAAGGCTTGATAGTAGCCGTATTTGGGTTCGGTGGCATGATATTGTTTCATGCAGCGTTCCAACCAACGGTGTGTGCGCTCCATCGACTGCTGAGCATAGGCTCGATCGGCAGTTCCTGGTGTGCATTCGTCAAATGCCATCATGATGTCGGCACCTATTGAACGCTGTTTGTCAATCACGTTTTCGGGCGTGAACATCAGTTTTGAACCATCGATGTGCGACTGGAATGTCACACCCTCTTCTTTCATCTTTCTAATGCCAGCCAGCGAAAACACTTGGAAGCCGCCGCTATCGGTCAGAATGGGTCTGTCCCAACCGTTGAACTTGTGTAGACCTCCAGCCATCTCCAACGTCTCCAAACCTGGACGGAGAAACAGGTGGTAGGTGTTGCCAAGGATAATCTGTGCCTTGATGTCGTCACGTAGCTCACGCATGTGAACACCCTTCACCGAACCTACCGTGCCCACTGGCATGAAGATTGGTGTCAGAATGTCACCGTGGTCGGTGTGAAGCACTCCGGCGCGGGCTTTGCATCCTTTGGCTGTATTGAGTAAATCGAAATGCATCTCTATGTGGGTAGCGATTTTGTTCGTTACGATTATTTGTTGATAATCAAATCCTCCAGACTTCTTTTAGGCACATGATGAACGCCATTCTCGTCGCGATAGTATTTGATGTTTCCATCGTTGTCAACCGCTTCAAGCTCAACCGTCTCCGTCGGCTTGCCAATCGCAAGCACCAAAGCAATTTCAAGATGCTCTGGCAATGCCAATGCTTCGTGAAGTCCTTGTTTTTTGACTGCACCGATGATGCAACCGCCCAAACCGCGCTCAGTTGCACCTAACATGATGCTCTGAGATACGATGCCCTCATCCCATTCTGGCGAAGCTTGAGTCAACTCTCGGTCAACCATCATAATGATATATGCTGATGGACGTTCGCCTGCCTTGGGTGCACCATCTTTCAGGTATCCTGCCCAGGCGATATGATTGAAAACGATATCATTTTCTGCTTTTGTGTTGCAGAGAAAGTATTTCAAAGGTTGAAGATTGCGTGCCGAAGCAGAGCAACGTGCCAACTCTACGAGCTCCAACAGAGTCTCTCGCGACACTTCATGTGCCTCGTTAAACTTGCGGTAACTCCTTGTTTGTCTCACTAAATCAAGTAGATTCATGTTGCAAAATCCAAAGTTTGGTTCAAAACTGAACTTCGTGTATATAATAGGGGACAAAGATACTAAAAATCTATTATCTTTGCACCCAAATCAAACATATTCAGACGATGAAAAAACATCTCTATCTGTTGCTCGCTGTAGCAACTCTTTTTCTTGGCTGTAATGAGCCAAACACTCCAGAACCTTCAAATGGTGTTTACACTGTTGAGGGTATCAGTTTTAAGATGATTTTTGTTGAAGGTGGCACATTTGAGATGGGCGCAACTTCTGAAATGGAGAATCCATGGAACGACGAATTGCCAGTTCATCAGGTAACCGTTTCCGATTTCTATTTGTGTGAAGTGGAGGTGACTCAAGCGTTGTGGGAGGCCCTCATGGATACTAATTACTCCAGTTTCTTAGGCGCAGAACTTCCTGTTCAAGAGGTCTCTTGGAACGAATGTCAGGAGTTTATCAGTCGTCTTAACAAACAGACTGGTGAGACCTTCCGTCTCCCAACAGAGGCTGAATGGGAATTTGCTGCTCGTGGTGGCAATCTCTCAAATCACACACAGTTTGCTGGCAGCAGCAATATCGATGAGGTGGCATGGTATGCCAACAACAGCGGCGAAACGCCTCACCCTGTAGCGCAGAAACTACCTAACGAATTGGGACTTTACGATATGTCAGGTAATGTGTGGGAATGGTGCTCAGACTATTTCGGTGACTATCCTGACGAACCTCAAACCAATCCTCAAGGTCCAGAGAAAGGTGGTTATCATGTTTATCGTGGAGGCAGTTGGTTTGGAGCAGAACGTTCAACGCGTATCTCTACTCGCGATCGTTTCGGTTCCAACGAGAGCAACTACAACCTCGGTCTGCGTCTTGCGCTCACCAAACCAAGCAATGGCAAACGCTAATCAGCCAATCTGCACCATAAAAGACCAATCCATTCGTGTTGATGGGTTGGTCTTTTTTTGTTGTGTAAGAAAGAAAAAGCCCCGCTTGTTTGGAGCAGGGCAGGATGCGAAACGGTGTTTCGCTATTGAAAAAGTAGAGAACTCAGTTGTTAACGACCGATGAATTCCAGCAGTTCGTCTCCGCTGGATTTGAAGGAGAACTCGCTGACGAGGATAGCGTAGTGCGATTTGTCGGTGCAGTAGGTGTACGCCCATTTCAGGAACTCAAGACGATTGCTATCGAAACTGAACAGACGGGCAAGTTGTGCAAGTTGGTCGGTGCTGATACCGTTGCCAGTAATCAGATGTTTGCCAAGTTCAAGACGGCGACTGTCAAACGATTCTTTTCTCATCTCTTTGCAAGGAATATCATTTACATTTACCATACAAACTCC
>CALEJM010000208.1 GCA_937898265.1 uncultured Porphyromonadaceae bacterium | reverse complement strand
GCAAGAGGCCATGAGTGCTACGATGCCTAAGGCGAGAAAGAGGATGTGCTTTTTCATCTTTAGTAGTTGATATCGTTGATTTCGGTCTGCAAAGCGCCGATGTTTGTATCGGTGTTGATGTCGCCACGATAGTGAACGCGGAGTTTGCCAGCGTCACCGTCGAAAGTTACGTCGTAGGTGTTGTCGTCGATTTTGTTGATTTCCAACGTGCCGTTGTAGCAGAATTTCAAGCCAGCGCCGTCGCGATACCATTTCAAAACCTCGGTGTCGGCAGTCAATGGGAAGTAGAGCACGCGCATTGGCTTGTCGGTCAACTCAGAATCGGTAAAGTATTTACGGTCGTAGAAGTCTGAGGTTGGGCTGTGGAGGTTGAAGAAGATGGTGAAGGCAGGAGCTTGGGTCTTGATAGAGCCAGCGTTGTCTCTGTTGTCGATAACGCGTTGCAATTCATCCTCAATATCAACGGTTGACATAGCGAGGTTGAAGAGAATGTCGTCCTCGTCGAGAATGCCCATACCCTGAAGGCTGACGTAGTTGATTTGGAGGCTGTCGAAAGTGCCGTCGGCAGTCTTGTAACTCATGAAGTTGGCCTGAATCTCTTCTGGTTTTGGGTCGTCGTCATTGCCACCGTTGCCGCCATTGTTTGGTTTGTTAGGGTCGTCTGGATGGCAAGCTGCCAAAGCAAAGGTTGTTGCAAGAGCAACAAAAAGGAATTTTACGTATTTCATAGTGTATTGATTTTATTCGTTTTACATGCCGCCAAGGTTGCCAAGGATGTCGCTGAGACGCTCGGTAAGTTCTAAGATGCGTTGACCGTCTTTGAACTCGCCTTTGTAGTAAATCTCAACCACACCTTTTGAGCTGTTGCCGCTGAAGTCGAGAGAGCGAACGCCCTTCTTGTCGGTAGCCACGGTGAAGTTGGCAGTGATGCCGTCGAGCATCTCGCCCCAGTCGGTGCCGCCGCCGCTCAAGATAGAAGCGATGTTGAGGTCCTTCTGCAGATAGAGGTAGTTGAAATAGTTGGTAGCGTCGTCAACGCTCTTTATTTCGTATTTGCCGTCGGCAAGTGTGGCGTCTTTTGAAGCTATGCCGAGGGTGAACATGATGGTTGGAGCTGGAATACTGAGCGCCATGATTGACATCGGGTTGGAGATGATTGAAGACAACGTAGTCTCAAAGTCGTAGTTGGAGATAATAAACGCGTGTTGATAAGTGCCATCTTCATTATCAAGGGCAGCGTAGTATACGAACTCAGGTTTCATGCCGTTGAAACCGTGAACGCTAATCGCGTTTTCTTTGTTTTTTGGCTCGTTGCCGCAAGAGGTCAGCGATACCAAAACTGACAAAACCATTGTCAGGGAGAAAATGAATTTTTTCATTTTGAGGTGTTGATTTAATTAGGTAAAGTGATTAGGTGAGAGCACACTGCTTTCACGTGGCAAAGGTAACGAAAATTTTTGGAATACCATACGTCACATCTTTATTTGTTTTATGTGTCTAATCGTGCCTACTATATTAAAATAAATGCTTACCTTTGTCCCAATGTTTCCGAAATGGGGACTTTAATGCGTAAATAATTAACAAACAAATAACTATATATGGAAAAGAAACTTATTGAGTGCGTTCCTAACTTCAGCGAGGGACGTGATCTTGCAGTTATCAAGCAAATCACAGACGTGATTGAGGCTGTAGAAGGTGTAAAACTTCTTGACGTAGATCCAGGCGAGGCTACCAACCGCACCGTTGTTACCTTCGTTGGCGAACCAGAGCCAGTCATGGAAGCCGCTTTCTTGGCAGTAAGAAAAGCGTCTGAACTTATCGATATGAGCAAACACCACGGTGCTCACCCACGTATGGGCGCTACCGACGTTTGCCCACTCGTTCCAGTAGCAAATATCACACTTGAAGAGTGTGCCGAATTGGCTCGCACCCTTGGCAAACGCATCGGCGACGAACTCGGCATCCCAGTATATGCCTACGAGGCTGCTGCGCTCACCCCAGAACGTCGCAACTTGGCTATCTGCCGTAAAGGCGAATACGAGGCTTTGTCAAAACGCTTCAACGAAGAGGGCGAGAAACCTGACTTCGGTCCATCAGTTTGGAACGAGTTCACCTCACGCTCTGGCGCTACCGCTGTTGGTGCCCGCGACTT
>CALEJM010000207.1 GCA_937898265.1 uncultured Porphyromonadaceae bacterium | reverse complement strand
AAATATTTGAGAGCAGCGGAACACCTCTGCGAAGTCCGCAGAAAATATTCGGGAGCAGCTGGACACCTCTGCAAGGTTCGCAGAAAATATTTGAGAGCAGCGGAACACCTCTGCGAAGTCCGCAGAAAATATTCGGGAGCAGCTGGACACCTCTGCAAGGTTCGCAGAAAATATTTGAGAGCAGCGGAACACCTCTGCGAAGTCCGCAGAAAATATTCGGGAGTAGCGGAACACCTCTGCGAAGTCCGCAGAAAATATTCGGGAGCAGCGGAACACCACCGCGAAGTCCGCAGAAAATATTCGGGAGTAGCGGAACACCTCTGCAAAGTTCGCAGAAAATATTCAAACACAATACAGATAGTCTATTCTTGACCTGATAATCCCCCATTCGCCCACAACCAAACGCCCTTAGCCCCAAAAAGTTACCGTTCAATGTTTCACATTGAGTCAGCTTCCGCTCAGCATGGCTCAAGCAAGCTTGGCCCTGCTTTCGCTTAATCGCAGACTTCCCATTGAATAAAAAAGTTGTTGTTGACGTTGTCGTTGTCGTTGAAATGTCGTACCTTTGCGAGGTAATAAAATGGAGTAATTTGCATACTTAGAAAGTATTGCTCTTTTTTACGACCTTTGCAATAACACAAAGACTATATGCCACTCAGACATAGATAATAGCACAAGCAAAAAACAATGAGTCAGATATTTAAGGAATATCAGTTCAGCCACATCGTGCCTACCGAAAGCGAATGGGAACAAATAGAAGGTTCGTCCGAATCTACTTGTTTCCAAACAAGATGGTGGGCTGACTATCTTCACCGCATTCATTACAAACCTTATGTAATTGAGGTAAAAAGTGAGGATGGCGAACTTATTGGTTATTTCCTTGGCGAGCGTTTCTGGCGTGGATTTTGGCTTCTGACAGCACCATTTGAGGGAATTGGAACATATACTCAAGGTTTAGTTGTTGTCAACAACGCCATTACAATTACCGAAAGAGAGCGAGTTGCCATCTATCAGCAGATGGCTGCGTGGGTGTTCAACAACCGAATAGCCGTATTGTTTCAGGTGGACGACTGGATGCTGCGCAGAGACTCTGCCGAATGGATCCCTTATGCTGAGTTTCATCAAGAAGTGTTGGAAGAATTTGGCCAACAATACGAATTCCGTCCTACACTCTTCTTGGATATGGCAGGCAAGAGCGAGGAAGAGCTCTGGGCGATGCAGCATTATAAATCATGCAAATACTCAGTCAATAAAGCCCGCAAACTCGGACTCTATGTTCGACAAATCACTGACAGCAACGACATCAAGGCCTTCTTAGACAAACACTATAGTCAGTTGGAAGAAGTCTGCGCCAAACAAGGCATGCGCCCCAAACCCAGTCAATCTCGCCAACGAATGCAAGCATTGTGTGATGCATTGTTCCCCAACCACATCATTCTCCTTGAATGTCGTGGTAACGACGACAACGGAGTAGAGCAGGTGATGTCCACAGGCATCTTCTGTCCAGGCAAGAAGGAAAGTATCTATTGGACGGGTGCAAGCTATCAACGTTACCAAAAATACTGTCCCAATGAATTGATGGTATGGGAAGCCATCCGATTGCTACAACAGCAAAATGCAGGTGCACTCAACTTCGGTGGCATGGCAAGGTATAAACTTAAATTCGGCACCATCTATGCCTACGTACCACGCATCTATTTCTACAAATATAAATTCGTTTACACCCTTAAAACAGATGCAAAACTGCTGTATCATGGTGTAAGAAATAGAATCGCAAAAATCGTTGGTAGAAAAAGTTTTAAATAAGATATGAGATTATCCAAACACATACTCCTCCCCGTAATTGCCCTGGCACTCTGTAGCCTGTTCACCACAACAGCCACAGCACAACGCTCCGCTATGGCAACCTCGGAGATAGAACTCGACACACTCTTCATCCACCTCACCAAAGCCGAAACCGACTCCACACGAGCCGTCTTGGGCGACTCCATCATGGACCTCCTCACCGCCATGCTCGACAGCGAAAACTCCTTCGGCTACCCCTTCGAACGACTCGACTACTTCGGCAAAATCTACAGCACCGACAAAAAACTACGCATCTACTCCTGGTGCTACCCCTACGGCGGCACACTCAGATACTACAACATCTTCCAGACACCCGACGGTGCATGGCAGCTGCTGCAGAACGAACACCCCACCGAACCCAAAGAAAACCAAATCATCACCCCTCGCAACTGGTACGGCGCCCTCTACTACCAAGCCATCCCATGCAAATACAAAGAAGGCAAACAAAAGAAAGTCTACTACGTCCTCGCCGGATGGGGTAGAGCAGAAAACGACGCCCTCAACCAATACAAAGTACTCGAGACCCTCGACATCGACGACGACTTCCAACTCACCTTTGGCCGCCCCGTCTTCAAAGACGACCAACACATCACACGCCGCCGCGTCTTCCGCTACGACGCCCAGACCGGCATGAGCGTCGAATACAACACCAAAGCCAAAGCCTTCCTTGTCGACCACCTCTCACCCCTGAAGCTCACCGACGACGGCCAACCCCTCACCTACGGTGTCGACATGTCGGTAGACGCCTTCAAACTCAAAGCCAAACTCTGGCAATACAAAGAAAACATCAAAGCCAAAAACAACAAGAAATAAACATCTTAACATCAACCTTAACATCAACCTTAACGTCAACCACAACGACAACCTATCTTGTTATATGGTCGGGCTTTCTACAAGTTTTTTACGTGTAATCTCCGTATAATTAATCGTATAATTTTCTGGAATTTTCAGTTAGGTTTGATGTAGATTTCTCCTATACATAGCTCATCTTCAGGTAACTCTTGACCACACAAATACCATGGTATCATTCGAACAATATAATGATATAGTCTATCAGATAATAGGTTCGGCAATAAGTGTCCATTCCGAATTGAAATGGGGACTATTAGAACCCATTTATCAAGAAGCTCTTCATCTTGAATTGACTGATAGAGGTATTGCCAACGAACGGGAAAAAGACATTAACTGCTATTACAAACTATTCAATTACCTAC
>CALEJM010000206.1 GCA_937898265.1 uncultured Porphyromonadaceae bacterium | reverse complement strand
TTGATGGTGTAAAAGAGTAACTGATATTAAATAACGTAAAATGCCATGCAGTTGAAAACTTAAAAGAAACACCTTCCAATGCTATTGATGTTGATTTGATTTTTTCTGTATTTAATGTGGTATCTATATTTGTGGATAGCAAAAAGCTGGAAATATCATATTGTAGTTGTGAACCAATAGCGAATTTCAATTTTTTATCAAATGTTGTAGGAGAACCTTCAATGTAAGCTGATATTCCAGTTTTATGAAAGAGGGGAGATTTTATATAAGTTGAATCTTTATACTGTAAATTAATTCTTAATTGATAGCCTTGTTCTATGATTTTTCCTGAGCTGGTAAGAATATTTTCATTAGGATTATAGCATCCGGAAAAGCTGAAGATAAAATGGTTGCCTGAATATTTAAAATCATATTTCCAGGTATTTAATAATGTTCCAAAAGGGGATTCAAAGGAGAATAGTTGAAATGAAAGTAATAATTTCCAGAATTCGATAGATTCTGATAAATTTGAAACAAAATGAATTCCATTAGGATAATATGGTATTTGTAGTTTCCAGGAATTTGATTTATTTTCCCCGTAAGAAAAACTTCCAGCAGAAAAAGCATTTTTAATGATAATTTTCTTGTTTTGGGTTGAATAATCGTGTTTACAGTCCGTTAGGATTTTTGGTTTGGAAGTTCCAACTGTGACGACACATGTCTTCAATATTATATTGTGCCTTCCAACCTAATTCGTTCAACGCTTTGCTTGGGTCGCAATAGCAAGTTGCGATGTCACCTGCTCGACGTGGTTTGATGCTGTAAGGCACCTTGACGTTGTTGGCTTTCTCAAAGGCATTGACCACGTCAAGAACAGAATATCCGCAGCCCGTTCCGAGGTTGTAGATAGCCAGTCCGCACTGTTGGTCGATAGCTTTTAAGGCGCAGACATGACCAGCGGCGAGGTCGCAGACGTGGATGTAGTCGCGAACGCCAGTGCCGTCGTGGGTAGGGTAGTCGTTGCCGAAAACGCCTAACTCCTGACGCAGTCCGATAGCTGTTTGAGTGATATAAGGCATCAAGTTGTTTGGGATGCCGTTTGGATTCTCGCCAATTAATCCAGATGGGTGGGCTCCGATAGGATTAAAATAACGGAGAAGCACCACGTTCCATTCGTTGTCGGCACGTTGAACATCGCTCAACACCTCCTCCAGCATTGACTTCGTCTGACCGTAAGGGTTCGTGCATCTGCCTTTCGGGCATTGCTCGCTGATTGGAATGATGGCTGGGTCGCCATAAACGGTGGCGGAACTTGAGAAGATGATATTCTTGCAGTTATGGTTACGCATCACGTCCAAAAGCACGAACGTGGCGTTCATATTGTTTTCGTAGTATTCCAACGGTTTGGCAACACTCTCGCCCACAGCTTTCAAACCGGCAAAGTGGATGACGGCATAGAAGTTATGAGCATCAAAAAGACGGTTCATTGCGTCGCGGTTGCGAACGTCGGCACAGACAAATTCTATCTTCTTACCAACGATTTGCTCTACGCGTCGGATAGCCTCCTCTTTGGAGTTGGCGAGATTGTCGACCACCACCACCTCGTAGCCTGCTTTGTCCAGCTCGATGATGGTGTGGCTGCCGATGAATCCTGCGCCTCCAGTCAGAAGAATGGTTTGTTTGTTTGTCATAAAGCTGATGATAGATGGTTTATTCTCCAACGATTTCCTCTTCTGGTTTCTGTACTTCCTGACGGGTCATCTGCTCATTCTCACAGTGATAGACAGTGCCAGGATAGAGGTTGACTAAAGTCATGTTGTGGGTTGCCATGAGCACGCTGGTGCCATTCTTGCAGATGTCGTGCAAGAGGTCCATCAGTTCGCGGGCAGTCTCGGGGTCGAGGTTGCCAGTTGGCTCGTCGGCAATGATGAGTTCTGGAGAGTTGAGCAAGGCGCGTGCTATGACGATGCGTTGCTGCTCGCCGCCAGAGAGTTGGTGAGGACGTTTGTAGCCTTTTTTACTCATGCCTACGGTGTTGAGCACGAGGTCTATCTGGTCGTTGATTTTGTTTTTGTCTTTCCATCCGGTTGCCTTGAGCACGAAGGCGAGGTTGTCGTTGACAGAGCGGTCTTCCAGCAGTTTGAAGTCTTGGAACATGATACCAATCTTGCGACGCAGCATCGGGATGTCTTTTCTTTTGAGTGCTTTGAGGTTGTAGTCGAAGATGCGTGCTTCTCCGCTGTGGATGGGCACTTCGGCATAGAGCGATTTGAGCAACGAGCTCTTGCCGCTTCCCACTTTGCCGCAGAGATAGATAAACTCGCCTTTGCTGACTGTGAAGTTGACGTTTTGGAGTACGACCACCTCATCGCGGTGGATGTTGACGTCTTTGTATTCAACTAAAAAATCGGAGACCATTATCTTAGAGTTGTAGATTGTTCAACAGAAATTATTAGCGTTTGGAAACTTTTGTGCTGAGGATACGAACATCTGTTTTTGGACGGTCGTTTTTGTTAGTCTCAACGTTGCAAATCTTGAGAACAATGTCGAGTCCTTCAATCACCTCGCCGAAAACCGTATATTGCATATCGAGATGTGGTGTTCCACCGAAAGTTTTGTAGGTGCTGCGTTGTTCTCCCGTAAACTTAAAAGGTTCGCTTGGCTGAGTTGCAGCATTGATGCGCATCTCAAGATGATCTAATTCCTTATCGGTATAAGTTTTACCGACTACAATATAAAATTGTGTGGACGAAG
>CALEJM010000205.1 GCA_937898265.1 uncultured Porphyromonadaceae bacterium | reverse complement strand
AGGCTGTGATTCTCCACGTTGGCCTCTGCCATGCGGTCGAGACCTTTCTTCATGCCGTAGGTAAAGATACTTACAACACCGAGCACGTCGGCACCTGCTTCACGAAGCACATTAACCACTTCGATACAGCTGCCGCCAGTTGAAATCAAGTCTTCGATAACTACAACTTTCTGACCTTTCTCCAACTTGCCTTCAATCTGGTTGTTGCGACCATGGTCTTTGCTGCTGCCACGAACGTAGCCCATTGGGAGGTCAAGGATGGTAGCAGTGATGGCAGCGTGTGCAATGCCTGCTGTGCTTGTACCCATCAACACCTCAGCCTGTGGGAAGTAGGTCTTTACTGCTTCTGCCAAGGCGTTTTCTACGTCGTTACGAACAGGAACAGAAGTGAGAGTCAAGCGGTTGTCGCAGTAGATAGGACTTTTGATACCGCTGGCCCAAGTGAAAGGTTGCTCTGGGCGCAAGAATACAGCACCGATGCTGAGCAAGTCTTTTGCAATTTGTTTATCTATCATAATGAACTGATTTATTTATTCGCCACAAAACTCACGAACACAACGTTCGTAAGCCTCTACAGGGTTTTCTGCTGCAGTGATTGGACGACCCACAACGATGAAGTCGGTGCCAATCTCGCGCGCCTTCTCAGGAGTAGTGATACGAACCTGATCGCCTACTTCGCCACCAGCAAAACGGATGCCAGGGGTAACGGTCAAGAAGTCTTTGCCGTTGGCCTCTTTCACCATTGCAGCCTCAAGTGGGGAGCAGACAACGCCGTCAAGACCAGCCTCTTTAGCGTTTTTAGCATAGTGAACGATGGTATCGTTGATGCCTTTTGAGATAAGCAATTCGCGTTGCATACGTTCCTCGCTGGTGCTTGTGAGTTGAGTAACAGCCAAGAGAAGTGGACGAGTGCCGTCTTCGCGTGTCAAGCCTTCAAGGGCAGCTTTCATCATATCGATGGTGCCTGCAGCATGAAGATTGACCATGTCGACATCCAAACGACTCAAGACAGACATTGCTTTCTTGACGGTGTTAGGAATATCGTGCAGTTTGAGGTCGAGGAAGATATGGTGTCCACGACGTTTGATTTCCTTGACGATAGCTGGACCTTCTGCATAGAAGAGTTCCATACCGATTTTAACGAAAGGTTTTACGGTGGTAAACTTATCAAGGAAAGCGTAGGTCTGCTCTGCAGAACTGAAGTCGCAAGCGATAATTACGTCTCTACGAGGTATTGCCATAGTTGTATTTATTTTTATTGTTTTATTGGTGGGCGACACCAATGATTTCACTCAAATTATTGATTCGCAAACGTTTCATCTCAGCAGGCAATGCTTCGATGATCTCTTTGCA
>CALEJM010000204.1 GCA_937898265.1 uncultured Porphyromonadaceae bacterium | reverse complement strand
AGACATTGGCGCACCATCGTAGTTAGCAGACTCAGCATTAATCTTAATATCTGGGTCGGTCTCAGCGTACTTCTTAGCAACTTCTGAAACAAAAGATGCAATAACCTCATCTACAACCTCCTTATCGACATACCAACAGCTATTTTAGGTGGTTCTGTAGAGATTCCAACGCTCTCCAACCCAATCAAGATTAAGATTGAACCAGGCACCACTCATGGAACTATGAAACGTGTTCGTGGCAAAGGTTTGCCTGACGTCAACGGCTACGGCACCGGCGATTTGTTGGTCAATATTGGCATTCATATCCCAACCAATGTGACGCGTGAAGAAAAAGAGATGCTGATGAAGATGTCAGAGTCAAGTAATTTCTGTCCGGGAGAGAAGGAAAAATCTTCTTTCATCGACAAATTACGTCGTAAGTTCTTCAGTTAATTTCTTTCCGGACATACACAAACAAAAAAGGCTAACCAGAAATTCTGTGGTTAGCCTTTTTTATATCTATAGTGTAGGAATTTTTATAATTTGTCCTTGTCAAACTCTGGCAACACCAAATCTTTTGGAGAGAGGAGGAAATGTTCCTGAGGAATTGGCCATTGAATATTGAGCGCTTTGCTGTCATAGCGAAAACCGCCCTCAAAACCTGGTGCGTAGAGATTATCGCATTTATAGTTGAAGATTGCCGTCTCACTCAGCACCACGAAGCCGTGCGCCATACCTCTTGGCAAGAGAAACTGTCGGTGATTCTCAGCACTCAGTTCCACGCCATACCATTGTCCGAAAGTCGGCGAATCTTTGCGGATATCTACTGCCACGTCCCACACTTTACCAACCAACACCTGCACCAATTTGCTTTGTGCATGTTCGCCAAGTTGGAAATGCAAGCCGCGCAGCACGCCATACGAAGAACTTGAGATGTTGTCTTGCACAAACTGTTGTTGAATGCCAGCTGCTTTATAGCGTTCCTCGTTGTACGACTCAAAGAAATAACCGCGTGAATCAGGAAACACCTTTGGCTCAATCACCAACAATCCTTCAATCGGTGTCTTTTTAATCTCCATAGAATCAGATTATTTCACAAGACTCAACAGATACTGACCATAGTTGGTCTTCTCCAACTTCTTGCCGAGTGCCAAGAGCTCTTCGTCGGAAATCCAACCGTTGCGCCAAGCAATCTCCTCGATGCAACTGACGTAGAAACCTTGACGGTTTTGAACAGTAGCCACGAAGTTGGAAGCATCAAGCAGTGAGTCGCAGTTGCCGGTATCCAACCAAGCAAAACCACGGTCGAAGAGTTCCACATGCAACGTGCCTTCCTCAAGATAAAGACGGTTCAAATCTGTAATCTCATACTCACCGCGAGCAGATGGTTTCAACGATTTGGCTTTCTCAACAACAGTGTCGTCGTAGAAATACAAACCAGGCACAGCATACTGACTCTTAGGCTCTTTTGGTTTCTCTTCAATAGAGATGACCTTGCCTTCTGCGTCAAACTCCACCACGCCATAGGCACGTGGATCTTTCACGGCATAACCGAAGATGCAGGCACCTTTCTCAATGGAGGCAGCACGTTTCAGCATCGCACCGAAGCCTTGACCATAGAACATGTTGTCGCCGAGAATCAGACAGCCTTTCTCGCCGTTTAGAAACTCTGCGCCCAGCACAAAAGCTTGAGCCAAACCGTTTGGCACTTCCTGAATCTTATAGCTGAATTTCATGCCGAGGTCTTTACCATCACCGAGCAACTCCTGAAACATTGGCAAGTCGCGTGGTGTTGAGATAATCAGCACCTCACGGATGCCAGCTTTCATCAATGTTGAAAGTGGATAGTAAATCATAGGCTTGTCGTAAACAGGCATAATCTGTTTCGAAATCGCCTTTGAAAGAGGGTATAGGCGGGTAGCGCTACCACCTGCGAGAATAATTCCTTTCATTATTATTGCAAATTTCTTGTCACACCATCGAAAAAACGGATGATTCCACTCTTCTTCGGTGTGCGTTTAAGTCGTTGAATTATCGCGTGTTGTACTGTTCTTGACTATGTGTTTGGAAACAGACTAACACAATGCACAAAGATAACGTTTTTTTCTAAATAAATAAACATTGTGAAAGTCAGCAGGAAAGTTGGTCAACAATAAGAAAAAACGTACCTAAATAAATAAGTACGTTTCTCTTTCTAATGCTTTTATCTTAGAAGTGCGGAGTAATCAGAGGATGGAACAACATATGTCTTCTCGCCCATCTGTCCGTAGTTGATCTTGATGCTTGCGTTGCCATCGGCATCAACTTCGATAGTGGTGGTGTAACCCTCCACTGTGATAACGAGTTTACCATCGCTCTTGGTCCATGTGCCTTCTTTGATAGTCTGTGCGTAGTTAGTCCAGCCGGTTT
>CALEJM010000203.1 GCA_937898265.1 uncultured Porphyromonadaceae bacterium | reverse complement strand
CCTCGAGCGCAACAGTTGCCGCCCGTCGTTCGACATCTGCGGTATCTGGGGCGGATATACCGGCGAAGGTAGTAAGACCGTATTGCCGAGCGAAGCATTCGCAAAGGTGAGTTGCCGTCTTGTAGCCAATCAGGATCATGAGGAGATCAGCCGCGCGTTCGTCCGCTATATGCAGCAGATTGCCCCGAAGAGCGTGCAGGTGGAAGTGACCCCGATGCATGGCGGTCAGGGTTATGTATGCCCGATCGATCTGCCGGCTTACAAGGCCGCTGAAGCAGGCTTCACGAAGGCTTTCGGCAAGCGCCCGCTGGCTGCCCGCCGCGGCGGCAGTATTCCTATCATCGCTACCTTTGAGAAAGTGCTTGGCATCAAAACCGTGCTGATGGGCTTCGGCTTGGAATCAAACGCCATCCACTCACCAAACGAGAACAACCGTCTCGACATCTTCCGCAAAGGTATCGAGGCTATCGTAGAATTTTATCGCGAATACTCAAAATAACATAGCCTTATGGCTTTGATATTAAACATAGAAACTTCAACAGAAGTCTGCACACTCACCTTGGCCGACAACGGACTGCCAATCTTTGAGAGCAAATGTTTTGAGACTCAGTCGCACGCATCGCAACTGCCTTTGTTTGTGGATGAAGCCATGGCATTTGTCACCTCAAAGGGACTGAAGTTGGATGCCATAGCAGTGAGTGCCGGTCCGGGATCATATACAGGATTGCGTATTGGCGTCTCAACAGCCAAGGGACTCTGTTATGCACTTCATTGTCCGTTGATTTCGGTGGATACTCTGCAGGTGATTGCTGCAGGTGCCGAAGCCAAAGAAGGACGCGTCAGAGCAATGATCGACGCTCGTCGTATGGAAGTCTATACAGCGCTGTATGACATCGACGGCAACCGATTGAGCGACCCCTCAGCCGTGATTGTTGACGAGAACTCCTTCGTTGGCGAATTGAATGAAGGCCAGGTGACTTTCTGCGGCAATGGTGCTATGAAATGCGAAAGCACGATTCAGCATCCCAATGCCCGATTTGTTGAAGGCATCAACCCTATGGCTACAACGATGGCAAAGATTTCGGAAGAGAAGTTTCAGAAGGGCGCGTTTGAAGATGTGGCCTATTTTGAGCCTTTCTATCTCAAGGAGTATATGGCCATCAAACCAAAGAAAATGTTTTAACTCTGTTTATTGATTTATGGAAGAACAGAAACAACATCCTATAGCAATGCATTATCTCAGTCGCAGCGAACTCCGTATGCCGGAGTATGGTCGCAATGTTCAACAAATGGTTAACCACGCCTTGACGATTGAAGACCGCAACGAAAGAAACCATTGCGCCGTAACTATCATCAATTTCATGAGCAGCCTCTATCCTCATCTTCGCGAAGTAGAGGAGTATAAGTGCAAACTCTGGGACCACCTGGCTATCATGTCCGACTTCAAACTGGACATCGATTATCCGTATGCAGTCTCAAGTTCGTTGGCCGACCCTGTGAAGCCCGAGCCTATGCACAATATGCAGCAGAGGATACAGTTCAGACATTACGGAAGCATCCTGCAGAAATATATCATCTATGCTGCCAATATGCCCGACTCTCCTTATAAATATGATTTGCTGACAGTGTTGGGCAATCACATGAAGAAAATCTATCAGTTGAACAACAACGAGACTTTCAACGACGATTTTATCATTGAAGACATCAACGCTTTGTCCAACGGCAGATTACATCTTGCTCCTGGCTCTTTGAGATTCATGCAGGTGCAGAAAAATGCTGGCAACAGATTCTTGAACAACAATAACAAGAAAAAAAATAAGCAGCGTTGAGGCGCTACTTATAACTCAGAATAAGGAAGAATCTCCCGGGCGAAGATATATCTTTTCTGCTCAAAATCTATTTTGCAGAAGAAATGTTGCAGTCCGTTGCTGATTAAAAGATAGGGGACGTTCAACTGCAGATTATAGATGGCAATTTGGTCGAACACCTTTTGGGTGATATTCACCGTCGGCGCTTTGTACTCCATAATCACTTGCGGCAAACCATCTTGAGCATAGACCACTCCGTCGCACCTCTTCTTGAGGTTGTTGTAGGTGATGCCGTGCTCGTGGCTCATCCTGCTGGCAGGATAACCCAAGGTCTCTGTCAGGTGATGAAACATCTGTTGACGAACCCACTCCTCGGGCGTAAGTGCCACCCAACATCTGCGAAGGGGATCGAAAACCTGCTTTTGCTGATTTTCAATGCGTAGCTGCAAATCGTATTCGGGGAGATTGAGTTTATAAATCATGGTGCAAAGGTAAACCATTTTATTGAGATTTGCCTTGCATAACATTTAATACTGGTATAAAATTATGGCATCTAAAGAAAATATCGTAAAAGACTGGTTGGTGCGCTATACCCACCGTCCGTTGAATGAGTTTACCGACTACATCTTGTTGGTTAACTTCAACAGCTATGTGGAGCGCTTTGCCGAGATGTTCAACGTGCCTATCGTTGGCGAGAAAGGCAATATGCCTAATGCCTCAGCCAACGGCATAACGATTATCAACTTCGGTATCGGTTCGCCAAACGCAGCCATCATCATGGATCTTCTTGCTGCCGTCAAGCCAAAAGCGGTCTTGTTCTTAGGCAAATGTGGTGGCATCAAAGAGAAGAATCATGTGGGCGACTATATCCTTCCTTTGGCTGCTATTCGTGGCGAAGGAACTTCCAACGATTTCTTCCCACCAGAGGTTCCTGCCCTTCCAGCTTTCAGTCTTTTGCGCGTTATCTCTTCTAATATCAGAGATTTTGCTCGCGACTACTGGACGGGTACGGTCTATACAACAAACCGTCGCGTTTGGGAACACGACGAAAACTTCAAGGATAAGCTCCGCATCTGTCGCTCGCTTGCCGTTGATATGGAAACAGCAACGTTGTTCTCTGTCGGTTTCTACAACAGAATCCCGACAGGCGCGTTATTGTTGGTTAGCGATATGCCGATGACTGACGCTGGCATTAAGACTGAAGCAAGTGACAAGATTGTGACCAAGAATTATGCCGATGAGCATCTGCAGATTGGCATCAAAGCCTTGGATTCGCTTCAACACAACAGCCGTTCTATCAAACACCTCCGTTTCGACGAGTAGTCTATGGCTAAACAATATAAAGTTGATACAGCTGCTGAAGCAAGGCGCATCATGGGCGACCTCAAAGCAAAGAAGTACAAACCAATCTATCTGCTTTGTGGCGAGGAACCGTTCTATATCGACTTGATTTCCGACTATATTGAGAAGAACGTGCTGACCGATGATGAGAAAGAATTTAATCTCACCGTCCTCTTTGGCGCAGATACCAATATAGACAATGTGGTGATGGCAGCCCGACAGTATCCTATGATGTCGGAGTATCAGGTTATTATTGTTAAGGAAGCTCAGAGTCTCGGTCGACTTGACGCGCTGCAGAAATATCTCAAGCAACCAACCCAATCTTCTATCATCGTTCTTTGCTACAAGCATGGCAAGCCTGATGCACGCCAAAAGGCTGTTCAAACGATTCCGGCTGTCGGTGAATTGTTTGAGACTGCCAGACTGAGCGATGCCGTTCTTCCACGATGGGTGGAGGGATATGTAACGAGTCGGGGACTGAAGATTCAACCGGCTGCTGCCGAACTGCTGGTAGAGTTTGTGGGTAACGACCTCACCTCCATTGTTCACAATGTTGACAAACTGAAGATTATCATGGAGCAGAAATCTGTTGTTGAGATTTCCAGCGACATGGTCTCAGATTATACTGGTATCAGTCGTGAATACAATAACATTGAGTTGAAAAGTGCCTTGGCACATCACGACATCATGAAGGCTAATAAGATTGCGGAACACTTTGCTAAAAACCCTAAGGCAAACTCCGTCATCTCCACCATTGCCAACTTGTTCTATTTCTTTAGCAACCTGTTGGCTTATCTTACAATCAGTGAACGGGATAACTTTGCGGTGTCTCGCAAACTGAATATCTACAGTTCTGCCGTACCGGAGTTGGCTTTGGCGTCTAAGTATTACTCCACACAGAAGGTGATGCGTATCATCGGTTATCTCCGTCAGGCTGATGCACAAAGCAAAGGTTTTCGGACTACGACAGATATGGACGAACATGATATTCTTAGAGAATTGATTTTTAAAATATTGCACTAAAATGAAAATAGTACTTACCACCCGTTTGCCTCAAGAAGGATTTGTGGCTTTGGAAGGCCATGACATCGTTATCCCACAAAACCCAATCTTTACCAATGAGGAGTTGATGGCTTTGTTGCCAGACTGTGATGTCCTTGTGCCGACCTACGATTACAAGATTACAGCCGAGATGATTGAAGCGGCAAAGAACTTGAAGTTGATTGCTAACTTTGGCGTTGGTTTTAATAATATCGACTTGGAGGCAGCTAAGGCTAAAGGCATCAAGGTGACAAATACCGTTGAACCTGTTATTGAGCCAACAGCTGAGCAGACGTTCACGCTGATGATGGCTGTTGCCCATCGCACTGCAGAACTTGACCGTAAGATGCGTCAGACTTCTGACATTAAAATCGGTGTGATGAACAACCTCGGCATCTCACTCTATGGCAAAACCCTCGGTATTCTTGGCATGGGTCGCATCGGTCGTTCTGTTGCTCGCCGTGCGATTGCTTGTGGTATGCGCGTTATCTATCATAAGTTTAAGTGGCGCTTTTAT
>CALEJM010000202.1 GCA_937898265.1 uncultured Porphyromonadaceae bacterium | reverse complement strand
CCTTCAGACTGTCGGTGCAAGGTGAGGTGACCATTGCCAAAGCCTGATATTTTGCCCAACGACTGTTGGCAAACTTCATTTTTGTGGTGGTGTATTCGTCGCCCACCTTGACCATGAAGATATTTCTTGCTGGGCGAAGGAGTTCGGTGAATGCTTCGTGCTCCACGCGCGAAATCTTGAACATTGGCTCGGACTGAGGCAGTTGTGGAACGGAGTAGTCGAAGAGGTCGTAGACGGCGCGTCCACCCACTTCTTTCCAGTCCTTGTTGTCCATAACGATGAGAACTTCGTAGGCACCGCCGGAAATGTTGGGCAACAAAGCACCGGAGTCTTTACATCCTGTAAGTATCAACGCAGTGGTAAACAGTGCGATAGATAATATTTTCTTGATAGATTTCTTCATAGTGATACTATATATAATTGAAGACGCAAAGTTAAGAAAAATAGAGCGAAAAAACAAAGAGTTTTTCTGTCCAGATTCATCTCTTTTTTTTGTAATTTTGCGCCTCGTTTTAAAATTAAGTAATATAGTTAAATATGAGAAAAATTTTCGCAATTATGTGTCTCTGTCTCATGACTTTCTCTATGGGATGGGCACAGAACTCGCAGTATGAGGTTGCGTTGAACGATGCTCACTGGAATTTTGATAATTACAGTAACACCAAGCCAAGTTTGACCGACACCAACTTTGTGGTTCCTTCAAATTGGGTTGTCGGCACTGCTAACACCAACGCCTACCGCCCTTACATGTTCCCAGGTAAATTGTCAGCAACTTCCCCAGACGCTGGCTACGATGGCAGATATTGCATGCGCTTTATGCACCCAGCTTCTGCTAACCGTTTGCCAATTTTTGCCGTATTGCCAAAGGTTACCGATGCTTCCTACAGCAACATGACCCTTGATTTCTATGCTAAAGGCGAACCACAAAACTCTACTAATACGATTGACAACCAGTGGTTTGTTGGTTATATCACTTCTTTAGCAGACACGGCTAAGACAGCTTTCCCAACCGCAGTTCATTTGATTCAAACTTTGACCTTGGACCGCAACAACTATCAGCATTTTTCAATTGATTTGAGTTCAGTGCCAGCGGGTTCTTACATCACATTCTATGATACCGATGCTTCTGTAATCAGATATTGTTATGTTGACAATATCCAATTCTTGTCAAGTGGCACCGTGGTTCCTGAAGCTCCTGCTGCCCCTGAGATGAGTGCTGAGGTTTTGAGTGCCGACTCTATCTATATGCTCTTCGGCGATGCAAGTCTCAACGAAAATATCATCGGTTTCTTGGTTTATCTGAACAATACTTTGGTTGATTCTTTGGACGAATTCAGCTATGAGTATTATTTCACTGGCCTAACTGCTAATACTACATATACCGTTGGTGTTAAGGCTGTTGATTCTTTCGGTGGTCATTCTGTAATGGCTGATACTACTGTGACTACTTTGGTGGCTCCAGTGGTTGTTGTTCCTGGTCCTGCTACTTTCGAAGAGTATGAGTTGGCTGCAGAGTCTAACTATATCCCTTGGACTACAGATGGCGATTACACTTGGGCTTCTGGTAGCTATAATTTCCTTACAAGCGTAGGTTATAGCGGCACCTATATTACCAACTTCGTAATCACCAACGAGACCTCAACTGAATTTGTTGATTATTCTAACGCAAATCGCAGTGCTGCAGGTGGTGCTAAGAATGGTTCTAACTATACGGTTTGCTTTGTAGACGCTTGGGGTACTGCTCCTTCAGTTCAGTTTGAAGAACAGACCGTTACTGGTTTCTATGCTTGCAACAATGCCTATGCACTCAACTCTATGGTAAATGGTGACGCTATTGCTCATGCTTTTGCCGATGGCGATTGGTTCAAACTGACCATCACCGGTTATCGTGGCGGCGTGGAAACTCAATCTGTTGATTTCTATCTTGCCGACTTCAGAAACGGTCAAGATTCTATCGTTACCGATTGGACTTGGGTTGATTTGACTGCTCTTGGCGTTGTTGACGCCGTTGAATTTGCACTCTCAAGTTCCGACAATGGTATGTATGGTATGAATACTCCTGCTTATTTCTGTATGGATGATTTCGGCGGAACAGCTCCTGTGGCTGTTGGTGTCGATACTCAAAAAGAGTTGGATAACAAAAAGGCAGTCAAAGTGTTTGATCACGGATTCATCTATATTGAGACTCCAGAAGGCAAACGCTATTCTTTGAACGGACACTCTCTTCGCTAAGAGATAACCCTCGAGGCATAATACCTCGAAAAAAATAGACGGAGACGCAGAATTTTTCTTAATTTTGCGTCTCTGTTATTTTTGCAAGTTTTCAACCTCAGCAAACTCATAGACACTGTGACCTCAACCCAACTAAAACAAGAGTATATCAAGGTTCTTTCCTATATCGACGAAGGACTTTATGCCATGGCCATCAAGTCGTTGGTTCCATGGCTTAGCGAACTTTCCGAATGGACTGCCGACGAAGAGTGGCAGCAGTTGCGCATGCTTTATAAAAACATGCTCCACTATACGCTTCAGGGGGTGGAAGACCCTCAGCACGAAAGTCTGAAGAAACAGTTCGTGGCGCGACTTTATGCCCTTACCGACCACGTTTGGATGAAACTGATGGGAACTATTTCCCATGACTTTTTATTTGAGGAAAAACGTCTTCGTCCAATCTCTGATTATCAGTGGCAACAGGCCGTGGAAGTGATTCGTGAGGGAGTGTCGGAGGCTACTGCGGTAGGTTTTTCCGAGGCTCTGGATATCCTCTTTGACACCATCTGGTTGTGTGATGCGGTAACTCCGAAAATGGAGGAGGATATGAGGGGAATCTTTGAAGAGTCGGAGGAGAAAAGAGAGGCAGCCTTGGTGGTGGTTTCTGCCTTGACGATAAGTCTGTTGGGCGCTTACGACGTGACTAAACTGATGTTGCTTCTGAAAGGAACGGAGTGTGGCAGTCGTGAGGCAAGACTCCGTGCTTTGACTGGGGTGGCGATTGTAGCTATCCATTATAAAGAACGTCGCGATTTGCAAGAACTGTTGTCGCGCTTCCTTATGCTTTGTCCTTTCGAAAACGACTTCGTCCGTATCTTCTGCGCCTTGATGCAGACTGCCGAAACCCCTCGTTTTACGCAGAAAATCAAGAATGAGATGATGCCTAAGTTTAGGAACGTCTCTTTTCAAGTGCGACAGAAACTGAATAATTTGAAAGTTAATGATGCCGATATAGACCAAATTCAGGAAACGCTGGCTGAGAGTGGCTTAGATTCTACCATTCAGCAGATGACAGAGATGGCTATGCATGGCAAAGATATCTATGAGGAGACTTTAGCCCCATTACGCAGAACGCCTTTCTTCAACAAACTTTCCCACTGGTTGCTGCCGTTCTATCCGCTCCATCCGCAAGCGCAGATTCTTGGCTCAGACAGCGAGTCGGCAGAAGTGATAGCCATCAATAATACCCTCTGCAATTCCGACAAGTACGCACTGACGGTTTTGTTGAATTCGATGCCCAAAGGGCAGAATGACAATGCAGTCACAGCTCTGCATATCGACGCTTCCCAACTCAAGGAATTGAAACAGTCGGAGAACGCCGATAGAGTTTCAAAAGATGAACTTTTTGTTGTCGTAAATTATGTGCGAGACCTCTATAGATTGTTCTCGTTACACATTGGAGCTAAGGCATATAAGAATGTACTCTTGAAGTCGTTCCGTTTTATGTCGTCATCGTTGTTGGAACTCTTTTTGCCTACCCCGGAAAACCGTGAACAGATGGCTTCATTTATGATAAAATTGAAGCATTACGACGAGGCTTATCCTATTTTGTTGGAGTTGTTGAAAAAGAAGCAGGTCAAGCCAACTCATCAATTCTATCATCAATTAGGCGCCTGTGCTATCCAACGTGGAGATTGGCCTACAGCCATCAAATATCTGACGGCTGCCTTGGACCTCAACGAGCAGTCGGTTCCTTCGCGACGTCTCTTGGCAACAGCGTTGGAAAATCTTGGCGATTACGACAAAGCAATTGCTTACTATACATCAATTTTCAATGAGCACCCAGACAATCCGACGGCATTAAAACTCATATCTTTGCAAATGCTGAAAGGAGATTATGACGCTGCTTTGGAGTTAGCTCAGAAGGTGTTGTATGAAGAGCCTGATTCGTTGGAAATAAACCGTTTGGCAATTCGTTGCGCTATTGAGACGGGTCAAGTGGATGCCGTGATGCGTTATTGCAATAAGGTGATGTCACACCCCGAGAAAAATGTCAGCGATATCGTGCTGACTGCCCATTTTATGCTCTTCCTAAACAGCATGACTGAGGCTCAGGAATTCTACAGACAGGCGCGTCAAAAACAAGATAACGACGAACATTTCGTTGAAATTTTCAAGCGCAATCAAGATTTGTTTGTCCGTATGGGTGTCTCCGAAATGATGCTTCAGAATATGTTGAATGCCGTCTTGATGGATGATTAGGGCATTCTGTAAAATAAAAAATACGCTTCAGGAGTTTTGGTTCTCAAGACTTTTGGAGCGTAATTTTTTGATGTGGTTTTGGGGTTGAAAAATCCCAAGATTGTAGTTGCAGAAACCTTTTGTCGCCCCATATTTTTGAAACGATTTTTTTTGAAAACGGAATAGAGCGAAGCGGTTTTAATTCTTGAATCGTAATCTACAAAATAGGGTGGAGATTCGTCCAAAAAATATCTTGAAAACCAAATGTTTTTGACTTGTGAGAAAATGGAATTTCTCGCCGAGATTTTGCAGCGATGATTTTTCAAACAAAAACTGTCTGCCACCATTTCGCGGCAGACAATTTTATTGTGCGATTCCCAAAATCCAAATGGGAGATGACTATCTTCTGGTCGGTTTGTCGGTGATGTAATCCAATGGATAAGGGTAGTCGACTTCGGTGAGATAGAGTCCGCAAGCAGGCACCGACTGACCTGCCTGACAACGGTCTTTTGCCTCAATGATACGACAGAAACCCTCTGCGTCGATTTCGCTTCGTCCAACGCGGAGCAGAGTGCCAACAACGGCACGTACCATATTGCGTAAGAAGCGGTTGGCGCGGATATGAAACACCCAGTGGTCCTCGCTGATTTGTTCCCATTCAGCACGCATAATCGTGCAGTCGTTTGTCTTGACGTCGGTATGAAGCTTACTGAAACTAGTGAAATCGGTATATTGAAATAACCTCTTTGCAGCCAGGTTCATAGCGTTGAAATCAACGGGGTGGGGGAGTCGGCATGCCAACCCCTCATGGAATGGGGATTTTCGGGTCACAACGTGATATTCATAACTGCGTGCCGTTGCGTCGAAACGGGCGTGGGCATCGGCATGAACGGGACACAATCCTTGGATTGCTATGTCTTTGGGTAAGAAACTGTTGAGTCGGTTGACAAGACGGGCGCAATCATCAATCGGTTGGGTCGTATCAAAATGAGCAGGCATGTATTTAGCATGCACGCCGGCATCGGTTCTTCCAGCCCCGGTGATGAGTGTTTCTTCACCAAGAATGGTGCTTAAACACTTGGATACGGTTTCCTGAACGGATATTCCGTTGGGTTGTATCTGCCAACCGCAGTAGTTGGTTCCGTTGTAACTTGTTGATATGTAATATCTTTGCATTTTCTTTGAAAGAATGTGAAAATCTATGTGCAAAAGTACATATTATTGTCTTAAAAATCAAATAAAAAATGCTACCTTTGCCAACAAATTTTTGATACATTCCCGGAATATATAAATCGCACAAAATGAATACAAAACTCCAAGAACTCACCGACAAAATTTACAATGAAGGTGTAGAAAAAGGTAAGACAGAAGCCGCTGAATTGGTGGCTAAGGCACAAAAAGAAGCAGCAGACATCGTGGCAAAAGCAAAAAGCGAAGCCGAAAACATCATGAATGCTGCCACTCGCAATGCTGAAGAGTTGAAAAAGAATACTCAGTCTGAGTTGAAACTTTTTGCCGATCAATCAGTCAATGCGTTGAGAACAGAAGTGACTAACCTCCTTTGTGGTAAGCTGGCTTCCGATTCAGTGAAAGCTGCTACTGCAGACAAAGGATTCATGCAGGGTCTCATTGCTGACCTCTGCAAACAATGGGTAAACGACGGCGAAGTGAAAATCGAGGCTAAGAATGCCGAGGCTCTCACAGAGTATTTCACTGCCAACGCTAAAGAATTGCTCAACCAAGGCGTAAAGATCAACGAAGTTAAAGGTTTGAAAACCGACTTCTCTATCTCACCAGCTCAAGGTGGTTACAAAATCTCATTCGGCGACGCTGAGTTTGTAGAATACTTCAAAGAATTCCTCCGTCCAAAATTGGTGGAGATGTTGTTCGGTAAATAACCCTACAGGACAATGCTCCTGTTTCCAAATTTGGAGACTCGCACATGGAATATTATAATCTTATAACTGGTCTGCCCGACCTCCAAGCCGACAACGCTAAGTCAGCCCCAGAACTTCACGACCTGCTCGAGGAGTTGCGCGCTGTGCTCAGCAAGCACGACAGCCGTTTGCTCGACGTGCTTCTGATGCAATACGACAACGCAAACCTGTTGGCATATCTGGAGAACAGCGGTGCAGAACTTAACGACCTCGGTCTCTTGACCGCCGACGATTGGCATGAGATTCTCACCATCCTTGCCGACGAAGACAACAAAGAGAAAAAGGATGCACGATTGCAGAAGTATGTGAAAACATACTACGAGACAATCAACGACGAGGAAGTAAGTGCTAACATCGAGTCGAAGGAAGACCTGCTCACCCGTCTCTACTACGAGTTCGGCATGGAATGCAAAAACCAATTCGTTGCAGAATGGTTTGAATTCTGTCTGAACATGAACAACGTGATTGCTGCTGTTATCTGCCGCAAACATGGTTTCAACGTAAAGTCTGCCGTGATCGGCGACAACGAAATCGCAGAAGCCTTGCGCAGCAGTGGCGCTCGCGACTTCGGTTTGGTAGGACAGTTTGAGTATGTCGACCAATTCCTCTCTGTGGCAGAAGAGTCCAACCCTCTCGACAGAGAAAAGAAGATGGATGCACTGAAGTGGGAGTGGCTTGAAGACCACACCTTCTTCGATCACTTCTCCGTTGAAAACGTCCTCTCCTATTGGATTCGTTGCGAATTGATGCATCGTTGGGATTGTCTCAGCGTTGAGCAAGGAAAGGAAGTGTTCCGCGGACTGCTCAACGAGATGAAAAAGGACATACATTTTGAATAAAAATGCTGAGAGTCAAACTCGGGAAAAAAGAAAAATAAATACAATATATATATGGCAACAAAAGGAACAGTAAAAGGAATCATCTCTAACCTCGTGACTGTGGTACCAGATGGTCCTGTAGCTCAGAACGAAATCTGCTACATCTCTGTCGGTACAACCAAGTTGATGGCAGAGGTTATTAAAGTAACAGGCGACAACGTATTCGTTCAGGTGTTCGAAAGCACACGTGGCCTTAAAGTAGGTGACACTGTAGAGTTTACAGGACACATGTTGGAGGTAACTCTTGGTCCTGGCTTGCTCAGTCGTAACTACGATGGCTTGCAGAACGACTTGGACAAACTTACTGGTGTATTCTTGAAACGTGGTGAATACAACTTCCCACTCGACGAAGAGAAGCTCTGGAAATTCCAACCAATCGCCAAAGTCGGCGACAAGGTTCAGGCTGCTTCATGGCTCGGTGAAGTTGACGAAAACCACCAACCACATAAAATCATGGTGCCTTTCGTTATGCAAGGCAACTACACAGTTAAATCTGTGGTTGCTGCTGGCGAATACAAAATCAAAGACACAATCGCTGTCATCACCGATGAGGAAGGCAACGATCACAACATCACCATGATTCAAAAATGGCCTGTTAAAAAGGCTATCACCCACTATGCTGAAAAACCACGTCCATTCAAATTGTTGGAAACCGGTGTTCGCGCTATCGACACTGCCAACCCAATCGTTGAAGGTGGTACCGGCTTTATCCCTGGCCCATTCGGTACAGGTAAAACCGTGCTTCAGCACGCTATCTCAAAACAAGCAGAGGCTGACATCGTAATCATCGCAGCTTGCGGTGAACGTGCGAATGAGGTTGTAGAAATCTTCGTAGAGTTCCCTGAACTCGAAGACCCACACACCGGCCGCAAGTTGATGGAACGTACCATCATCATCGCCAACACCTCTAACATGCCTGTAGCATCTCGTGAGGCATCTGTTTACACAGCAATGACCATCGCCGAGTACTACCGCTCAATGGGCTTGCGCGTATTGTTGATGGCCGACTCAACTTCACGTTGGGCACAAGCTCTCCGTGAGATGTCAAACCGTATGGAGGAACTTCCTGGTCAGGACGCATTCCCTATGGACTTGTCTGCTATCATCGGCGCATTCTACAGCCGCGCAGGTTATGTATATCTCAACAACGGCAAATCTGGTTCAATCACCTTCATCGGTACAGTATCACCTGCAGGTGGTAACTTGAAAGAGCCTGTAACCGAAGGCACCAAGAAAGCTGCCCGTTGCTTCTATGCATTGGAGCAGAACCGTGCCGACCGCAAACGTTACCCAGCTATCAACTCAATCGACTCTTACTCAAAATACATCGAGTATCCAGAGTTCGAAGACTACATCAAGACCAAGATTGAGGGCGACTGGATTGGTAAGGTTAACCAAATGAAGACCTTGCTCCAACGCGGTAAAGAAGTTCAAGAGCAAATCAACATCTTGGGTGACGACGGTGTACCAGTAGCATATCACGTTATCTTCTGGAAATCTGAAGTTATCGACTTCGTAATCCTCCAACAGGACGCATTCGATAAAATCGATGCAAACTGCCCATTGGAGCGTCAAGAGTTCATGTTGAACCTCGTGATGGACATCTGCAACTCAGAGTACCAGTTCGAAACATTTATCGACGTAATGGAATTCTTCAAACGTATCATCAACGTTTGCAAACAGATGAACTATAGCGAATTCCACTCAGAGACATTCGACAAGAGCTACGAGTCATTGAAGGAAATTCTTGCAGAACGCCAGAAATAAAACCTGAGGGACATCCTTACTTTAATTAATTTGTAAAAAACAGAAATCAAATATGGCTACAAAAGCATTTCAAAAAATCTACACCGAAATCACTGCCATCACAAAGGCTACTTGCTCTTTGAAGGCAACAGGTGTAGGTAATGATGAATTGGCAACCGTAAATGGTAAGCTCGCTCAGGTTGTAAAAATCATGGGCGACAACGTTACCCTCCAGGTTTTTGAAGGCACTGAAGGCATCCCAACCAACGCAGAGGTTATCTTCCTCGGCAAAGCTCCTTCTTTCAAAGTGAGCGACCAATTGGCTGGCCGTTTCTTCAACGCATTCGGTGACCCAATCGATGGCGGTCCAGAAATCGAAGGCGTAGAAGTTGAGATTGGTGGTCCAAGTGTGAACCCAGTTCGTCGTAAACAACCATCTGAGCTCATCGCTACCGGTATTGCCGGTATCGACTTGAACAACACGCTCGTTTCCGGTCAGAAGATTCCTTTCTTCGCTGACCCCGACCAGCCTTTCAATGAGGTAATGGCTATGGTAGCCATGCGTGCCAAGGCCGACAAGATCATCCTTGGTGGTATGGGTATGACCAACGATGACTACTATTTCTTCCGCAACACCTTCTCCAACGCTGGTGCCCTGGACCGTATCATCTCCTTCATCAACACCACCGAGGACCCCGCTGTAGAGCGTCTGTTGATTCCCGACATGGCACTGGCAGCAGCAGAGTACTTCGCTGTGGAGAAGCATGAGACCGTATTGGTATTGCTCACCGATATGACCTCTTATGCCGACTCTCTGAGTATCGTAAGCAACCGTATGGACCAGATTCCTTCAAAGGACTCTATGCCCGGTTCGCTCTATTCAGACTTGGCAAAGATCTACGAGAAGGCCGTTCAGTTCCCCGAGAGCGTAGGTGGTGGTTCTATCACCATCATCGCCGTGACCACCCTTTCTGGTGGCGATATCACCCATGCCGTGCCCGATAACACCGGTTACATCACCGAGGGTCAGCTCTATCTGCGTCGTGACTCTGATGTAGGTAAGGTTGTCATCGACCCCTTCCGTTCACTTTCTCGTCTGAAGCAGTTGGTTGCAGGTAAGAAGACCCGTAAGGACCACTCACAGGTGATGAATGCCGCTATCCGTCTGTATGCCGATGCAGCCAATGCAAAGACCAAGTTGGAGAACGGTTTCGACCTTACCGACTACGACAACCGTTGTCTCGACTTCGCCAAGGACTACGCTTCTAAGTTGCTGGCCATCGATGTCAACCTCAACACTGAGGAGATGCTCGATGTGACTTGGTCGCTCTTCCGCAAGTACTTCAAGATTGAGGAGGTCAACATCAAGAAGGAGTTTACGGATATCTATTGGAAGTAAAGACCCCCTCCCGTCCCCCTTCAGGGGGAGGGGGTTACATATAGGGTCTGTGTGAACAAATTTATTAATTATATAGTAGAAAACCCTCCCACAAGACATTCTACTCTCCTCCTAAAGGGGGAGCGGGGAGGGGGTCTAATATGGCAATAAAGTTTCAATATAACAAA
>CALEJM010000201.1 GCA_937898265.1 uncultured Porphyromonadaceae bacterium | reverse complement strand
ACGAACCTTTGAAACCGGTGTTGCCTGTAATCAGCACCCGTTTTCCACGAAATATATCGTTGTAAATCATATTCTTAAAATGTTTATTACAATCATGCGGCACTGGTCAACAGACACAGTTTCGGCAATTTGATATTTAGGGGTCAAAGTTAAGCATTTTTTTACGAACATACTATATTTAATGTGACGCTTTTTTCTTGTTTTCAAATAGGCGCTGTTTGACAAAAAGTTTGTATCTTGGTTGCAGCAAAATCACTCTCTTATCCACATGATTTTATACGAAGACAATCCTGAATTACAGACTGTTTGGCGTTTGGTCAATCAAACAAGCACCAACATTTTTCTTACGGGTCGGGCTGGCACTGGCAAAACTACGTTCCTCAAAAAGGTGAAGGAACTGAGTCGGAAAAATATCGTAGTGGTTGCACCTACGGGTGTGGCTGCCATCAATGCCAACGGAACTACGATTCATTCGATGTTCCAACTCCCTTTTGCCCCTTTTCTCCCAGGAAGAGATGGACTGCCTCACGGGGCGTTCAGGATGTCGTCGCGCAAGCGCAAGCTCTTGAGGAATATCGATTTGCTTGTCATCGACGAGATATCGATGGTGCGAGCCGACACATTGGATCTTGTGGATATGATTCTGCGTTTCTACCGTCATTCCAACCTTCCTTTTGGTGGCGTCCAACTGCTGATGATTGGCGATTTACACCAGTTGGCTCCTGTGGTGACCGCCGAGGAGGAAGAGGTGCTCCGCCAGCACTATAGTTCGTATTTCTTCTTTGAGAGCGAGGCACTCAAACGCTCTGTCTTCACTACGGTGATTCTAAAAAAGGTGTACCGACAGACCGACGCTGATTTCCTTCAGCTGCTTGAGGGAGTCAGAAAGTGCGAGATTTCCGAATCGCAGCTACATCTGCTCAATCAACGCTATATCCACAACTACGATATCTATCAGCATAGCAACTATGTCCGACTGATGACACATGTCAACCAGGCTCTGGAAATCAATCTCCATTTCCTCAGTCTGCTGGAGACGGAGTTGCATACTTTTGAGTGTAAGATTACAGGCAATTTCCCCGAAAGTTCATATCCCAACGAGAAGATTCTTGAGCTGAAGGAGGGAGCAAGGGTGATGTTCGTGAAAAACGATGATTCGCGCGAGAAGTGTTTCTACAACGGCATGCTCGGCACATTGGAGAAGATTGATCTTGCAAGCGATATCCTATGGGTGAGAAACGACCAAAAACGACTCGTGGAAGTGAAACGCGCTACTTGGGACTATGCCACCTACGCGATCAATCCCGACACCAACGAGGTCTTTGAGAAGAAGGAGGGCTCGTTTGAGCAGTTCCCCGTGCGTCTGGCTTGGGCTATCACGATTCATAAGAGTCAGGGACTGACGTTCGACAACGTCATCATCAACGCTTCCAAATCGTTTACCCACGGACAGACTTATGTTGCACTCAGTCGCTGCCGCAGTCTGGAAGGCATCATTCTTACCCGACCAATCCTTCCCCACCATTTGAAGAAGAGCGAGATTGTTGACAACTTTGAGACCGACTCGGAGCAGAACAGACCCACCGAACAACAAATCATGCAATGGGAGTCGGAGTTTATGTTCAAGACCTACGACCAACTCTTCAACTTCGAAGCGCTGGAGTTTTGCTTCCGACAACTTCAGGAGCGTTGTTGCAACACACTATTTGAAAACGAGACACTTGGAGAACCACTGCGACAGCTTCAGTCACTTTTTTCCAACAACCCCGATGGCAATTCCAACTCTTTCCACTACGCCACAAGTTCCTATCTACAATATCGCAACGAAGTCAAGGAAGGAAAATGCACTCATTCCGACGAACAATTAGTACAGATTTGCCGCCAGACAGCCAAACAGTGTATCGCCGGTCTTGGCAAACTGATGACATTCTGCCATTCCGCCGACTGGAATCGACAGAAATACGAATATCTGGCAGAAATGGAACAAAGTGCTTTCGACCTCATGGACGATTTCGAAAACCTTGTGACAGAAAAATACTGCCCTATACAAAAAATCGTGTAAAATGAGGGACTACACTCTTCTATTCTAAAGAAAAAGCATTATCTTTGCAACCGATATAGATTGCTTTGATTTTAAGCAAGAATATCACCCAATACACTCAGAATAAACTAATTAAACTTAAAGCAATGAAAAATAAACTCGGTTTAGCTGCTTTAGTAATGGCAGTTATGATGCTCTTCGCATCTTGCAGTGCATTCACAAGCACAGCAACAAATTCAGTGTACTACACCGCTGGTCAAAACGTAGGTAGCGCTTTGCGCACTCTTCTCGTTCAATACAAACAAAACGGCAAGATTGACTTCTCAAACGCAAGCACACTCCTCACCTTGGCTTCTTTGGCTTCTAACTACCAAACAGTTAAAGGCAACCTCACCAACAAAGATTTCTACAGAGACTTTGCTAACGGTATCATCAAAGGTTCAACACAAATCGTAAACAACAGCAACGTTGACAGCATCATCGGTATGCTCGGTGGCACCAACTGGTCTGACGTTTCCAACCAAGCCAACAACAACGGCACCGCTTCAACCAACTCTAACGTAAACGACAACGTTACAAGCATCCTCAGCGGTTTGGTAAAGAAATAAGCCCTTACGGTTTTTAACAATAAGACAAGGCGTCTGCTCATTTTGAGTTAGACGCCTTTCTTTTACCAAAAATCCTTGCTACACTACTACCCTACGTCATTTTGGAGCCATCATTCCCCTTTTGCATGGTCACCAAATATTTTCTGCGGACTTTCACGGGGTGGTCGGGAACTCCAGAATATTTTCTGCGGACTTTAACGGGGTGGTCGGG
>CALEJM010000200.1 GCA_937898265.1 uncultured Porphyromonadaceae bacterium | reverse complement strand
CCAACACAGCAGATGCCGCCGTCGATGGCAGCTTTGATGGCTGGGGTGACGATGGTTTGTTCTTCGATGCCTAACAGTCCGTTGTCGCCTGCATGTGGGTTGAGAGCCAAAACGGCAATTCGTGGGGAGATGATACCGAAGTCCTCTTTCAAGGAGCGGTTGAGGATCTGAAGTTTCTCAAGAATCAGTGCTGGAGAAATCTCATCGGCAATCTTACTTACTGGGGTATGGTTGGTCACCAAAGCTACGCGGAGTTGTTCGCTGACAAGAATCATGAGCGGAGTAGCTTCACACTCCTGACCGAAAAACTCGGTATGACCAGGGAAAGAGAAGGCGTCGTTTTGGATAGTTGCCTTGTTGATTGGAGCGGTAACGATGGCATCGAGGTTGCCAGCTTTCCAATCGTCGGTAGCACTGCGGAGCGCCTGATAGGCCATGGCTCCTGCTTCGGCTGTGGCTTGTCCCATGTCTACCTTGATTTCCTCCGGACAGCAGTTGACCAAGCTGATGCGATGTGGCATAGCCTCGGAGGCTGAGTGGACGTAGGTGATAGGCATCTGTTCCAGACCGAGTGTCTTCTTGTAGTAGCCCACTACTTTGGCAGAACCGTAAATCACCGGAATGCAGATGTCCAAGAGATGACTCTCGGAGAGTGCTTTGAGGGTCACCTCAGGTCCGATACCGTTGATGTCGCCTAAAGTAATGCCTACTTTTATCAGTTTTTTATCCATATAATCTGTATGCTATTTTTCTGTTGTTTGTTCTGAGATATGTGATGAGCGAACGATAGCCTCCAACTGACGGAGGAGGTTGCGTTTGTCTCTGCTTGGAGCGAATACAAAGCCTTCGATGGTGACGAGGCGTTGGTGTTCTTCGTCAAGCATGGTGTGAGAGATGAAAGGACCACCCATGATTTCACCGTCCATCATCTTCCACAAGCCACGTACGCGGCAGCAGAACTTGCCGTCGCTGGCAATGGTGTCGAGGGTTGGAGGCAAGACCTCGCGCTCAATGCCCATCCAAGAACCTTTCTTGGAACCTGGGAGGTTGCAGCGCATAATGGAGTCGCGGGTGTCAAGAATGGAAGCCAACTCCCATTGCGACATGGAGGTATAAGGAACGGCGTAGACAACGATGTCTTGACGAACATCAAGGTTGCCGTTTGAAATCCAGTAGAAGTCTTTGCCTTGCTTTGTGAGCTTGAGGAAAGAGGGGAGGGTGATGTCGATGTTGAAGCTGTCTTTGACAATCTGTTCTGCTTCAACGTTGCGACTGGTGTGGAAATAGCGTTGCTGACGGCGCATCTCGGCATCAACAAAGTATTCGGTGATGACTTCACGATGGGCGTCAACAAAAA
>CALEJM010000199.1 GCA_937898265.1 uncultured Porphyromonadaceae bacterium | reverse complement strand
CTCATTACTAATTGCTCATTACTCATTACTAATTGCTCATTACTCATTACTAATTGCTCATTACTCATTACTAATTGCTCATTACTCATTACTAATTACTCATTACTAATTACTAATTCCCCTTTTCCGCTTCTCCGTGTAATCTCCTGTCGTTTCCTTGGTTCTCTTGGGGTTGGGGGTGCTTGAAAGTCTCAAATCGCCACAGCGGGCGTATTTCCTCCCTTTTGCCCTTTGCGGTTCGTAAAATAAGGTCTAATTTTGCGCCCAATTTGCGGCAGAGAATCGATGGCAGCCTTTTCTCTGCGTTGGACTCGTGAATGATATTATCCGCACCCCATACATGCGGCGTTATTAAGCAACAACAACACTTTAATATCATCACATTTATGTTCAAAAAAATTCTCCTTATGAGCCTCTGTGCATTGCTCTCGCTGAGCATGCTCCAGGCTCAGTCGTCCGACTGCGGCAGTATCAACGTGCCGTATCAAGAGGGCTTTGAGAGCGTAGAGGAGTTTGCACTCCCTGCCTGCTGGACTACCATCGGCAGCGCCACCTATCCACGTGTGAGCGCCATCCGTGGTTCCAACGGCTCGTCTCAAAGTCTCTATTTTTCTATGTATCAACGCTCCTATCTCGTGATGCCAGCCTTGGCCGTCACCACCATCAAGAGCGTAACCCTCACCTTCGGCCTCTACACACAGAGCGCTGGTCAGGTGCAGATTGGTCTCCTTAGCAACCCTAACGACACCACCACCTTCACCCTCGTGCAGAGCGTCAACGCCGGTCAGCTTAGCTGGGTACCTGTCACCGTCTCCTTTGCTGCCACCGATGTCAATGCCACCAACATCGCCATCGTCACCGACTGCTCCGTCTACCTCGACAACTTCGTCATCACAGGCACCTCAAGCAACCCAGGCACACCAGACACCCCCGACACCACCGTTGTGCCTGAGACCCCTGTCTTCCCCGACCTCCCACTCATCACTGGCTTCGAAGACGACGATGACAACGCCCTCTGGACCGTCACAACCACCACTGCTGGCGTCAACCTCTTCGCCTTTGGCACTGCGGTGAACAACGGCGGCACCAAGTCGCTCTACATCTCCAACGACGGCGGAACCACTGCTGCCTACACCAACAACAGCGCCACCATCACCTTCCTCCAACGTCCTTTCCACCTTGCCAACGACGGCACACTGCTCATCTCCTACGACTGGGCTTGCCACGGCGAGAGCGGCTACGACAAAGGACGCGTCTTCATCGCACCTGCCACCGAGGATATCTCTGCGCTCACCTCATCGCAGATCTCTAACCTCATGAGCAACTACGCCACCAACCCTACAGGCTGGCTCAATGCCGACGGCGCTTCCAACCTCAGCGGCGTTGACAGCTGGACCACCAAGTCGATAGAACTCGACCTCACCGCTGGCGACTACATCTTCGTCATCGGCTGGAAATGCGACGCTTCAGGTGGCAGCAACCCAACCTTCATGTTCGATAACCTCTCCGTTCGCGAGAAGGTCTGCTACGTTCAAAACCTCGCTACAGCCGTGGGCGCTACCGACGTCACCGTCACCGCCGCCACCGACTGTCCTACCGTTGAGGTGGAGATTACCGACGAGAACAATACCCTCGTCATCGACACCGTAGCCACACTTCCTTTTGCCTACAACGGCCTCCAGGCCAGCACCAACTATAACGTCCGCCTCCGTGGCTTCTGTCTCAGCGGCGACACCACCGAATGGCTCTCTGCAGCCATCATCACCCTCTGTTCCGACCTCACCGTCAACGCACAGAACCACTTCACCGACGACTTCGAAAGCTACACCGCAAGCACCAACAGCTATATGGGCTGCTGGCTTGTCGGCAAAGACGACAGCGGCACACGTCCTTACGTCACCACCTCAAGCTACACTGGCGGCGGTCAGTCGGTTGCCCTCAGCGGCACATCCATCCACTACGGATACATCGCCACACCTAACATCACAGGCACACCTATCAACCAGTTGCGCGTGAAGTTCAAAGCCAGCCTTGCCTACACCTCCTATTCTATGGAGGTTGGCGTGATGACCGACCCTCTCGACTACTCCACCTTCGTGCCAGTGAAGCGCATCTTCCCTGAGTTGGCAGGTTGGGGCAGCTATATCGTCGACTTCGCCAACTACACTGGCAACGGTCGCAGCATCGCCTTCCGCACCAACGGCAACAACTTCAACATCGACGACGTTGAGATTCTCCCAACCCCATCCTGTCTCGAGCCAACCCTCGCCGTCACCACCTCTGTTGGCACCATCCATGCCCACATTACCCCAGCCTTTGCTACCGACAACGCTTGGGACGTAATGGTTAAGACCACGATGAACACCAACGACAGCGTAGCACCGGTTTACAACCAGACCGTCAACGACACCAACATCAACATCACCGGTCTCAACAACCTCACCACCTACTACGTCTTCGTGCGCACCCACTGCTCAGCCACCGAGCAGAGCGAATGGATTATGAAGAGCATTGCTACCCCTTGCGGCTACTACTCCATCCCTTATAGCCACGACTTCAGCACCTTCCCAGGCAACTGCTGGTTCCGCTACTCTGGCAAACTCGCCGACGTCTTGGCAGGCACCACCCAGATTGCCTCCTCATCCAACGGTTGGTTCCAATGCACCAACGGCAAAGGCATCACCGAGACACACACCAAAGTCAACCTCTGGAGCAACAGTCAGTACTACTGGATTGTATCGCCTGAGTTCAACCTCCAAGGCGCTGTTGAACTCGACTTCGACCTCGCCCTCACCACCTACAACTCCACCAACGCTTGCACCCCAGGCAATCAGAACACCCACCGCTTTGCAGTAGTCACCTCTACCGACGGCGGCAACACCTGGAGCGTTCTTGCCGAGTGGAACAACACTGGCTCTGCCAACGTCTACGACAGTATCCCAGCCAATGCCATGCACGTCAACCTCCCTGTGCCTAACGTCTTTGCCGGCAGCCTCAAAATCGGCTTCTATGGCGAATCCTCCGCAGGTGGCTCCGACCTCGACCTCCACATCGGCAACATCGAAGTGACCGCTGCTGGTGGCGATCAACCTGGCGACACCACCATCGTGGTTGCCGACCCTGTCTTCACTCCAGCACCTGGCACCTACAACGACTCAGTGGTTGTCACCATCAACTGCGACACCGAAGACGCCCTCCTCTTCTATCAGATAGTAACCGCCGACAGCGACCCTGAGTTCGGCTTTGGCGCTCCACAAATCTACAACGGTCCTATCACCATCACCACCACCTCCACCATCACCGTGGTTGCCGTGGTTATGGGCGACGATGACGACTTTATGAGTCAAGAGGTGACCGCCACCTACACCATCATCCCAACCGTTGTTCCAGAGCCTGACACCGTAGCCCTTGCCGACCACATCTGCCTCGGCAGCGACTACACCGCCAACGGCTTCAACCTCCCTGTTCAAGACTCCGTAGGTGTGTTCACCTTCTCACGCCTTGACAACGACACCGTCTTCGAACTCACCCTTACCGTCAACGCTCCTGTGGCAACCACCGAGGACGTGACCATCTGCGACACCGACCTCCCATACGCATGGAACGGCGAAGATTACACCGCTGCAGGTGCTTACACCTACACCACCGTAGCTGCTAACAGTTGCGACTCTGTTGTTACCCTGAACCTCACTGTCAACGCATCGTTCGTAGGAACCGAGACCCTCGA
>CALEJM010000198.1 GCA_937898265.1 uncultured Porphyromonadaceae bacterium | reverse complement strand
GTGGTTACCATAGCCCCGCTTACCCACAGCGGGGCTTTTTGTTTAAGTGAAAAGTTTAAAGTTTAAAGTGAAAAGTGAGCCTGGCCCAATCGCCTCGTCGCCCTATCGCCTAATCGCCCAATTTCTAATTACTAATTACTAATTGCTCATTGCTCATTGAATTGCCCCTACTATCTACTCTCCCTCGCCCTTTAAGGGGGAGTTGAAGAGGGTCTTCGCTTATCCACAGCGGGGCTTTTTGTTTTAAGATAAAAGTGAAAAGATAAAAGTGAAAAGTTCTCCGGATTTTCCGGATTCCCCCCTTTCGAACCTCTCGACCCCCTCTCAACCCCCATCCTCCGGATGTTCTCCTTGAAAACAGAAGAAGCCCCCGATGTCGGAGGCTTCTTCTGCTATGTTTTGAGGAGGTGTTCGTGTTATCTCACCCTGTGTGTGATAAAGTGGTTCTTGACGTAGGCGTAGTAGAACGCAACGCCGAGGAGGTTGACGGCGAAGGCGAGCCAGAAGGCTGCGCCATAGCCGAAGTGGTGGGCTGCCACGCCGCCGAACACCACGCCGAGACCCATGCCGATGTCCCAACTGATCAGCTGTGTGCTGTTGGCGGTGCCTCTCTTGGTGTGGGGTGCGAGGTCGATGAACATCGTCTGCATGCCTGGCCAGATATGTCCGTTGCCCAGACCGATGATGAGTGCTGCCCCGTAGTATCCGATGGGGTTATGGAGTGTGGCGAAGAGGAGGTAGCCGAAGAGGCTCACGATGATGCCGTGGTTCACGTTCTCCACAACCTTGCCCTTGCGCAGTGAGCGAACGCCGATGATGCGTGAGAGTATGAGACCGCCGCTCAGCACGGCAAACCAGGCACCTGTGCCCGTCAGGATGCCCAACTCCTCCTTGCCGTAGATGGCGAGGTAGGTGGCGAGCACGCCATAGCTCATGCCGATACATATCATCACCAGCCCTTCGCTCCAACCCTCCACGAGGAAGAAACGGTCGAGCGAAATGGGGTCGTGGTTGGTGACGAGTTCCTTTTGAGGAATCTTCACCGTTGCGTTGATGGCGAGACCGATGCCGGCGGTCACGAGGCAGAGGATGAACAGTATGTTGTAGTTTGACGTCGCGTCGTAGACCATCAGTCCCACGGTCGGGGCGATGCTGGTGGCGAGGTTGTTGCTCAGTCCGTAGTATCCGATGCCCTCGGCGCGTCGTGAGGGGTGGAGCACGTCGATGGCGCAGGTGGAGTTGGCAACCGTCACTGCTCCCATCGGTGCGCCGTGCATCGTGCGAACGATGGCAAAGAGGGTCATCGTGCCTGCGATGAGGTAGCCGGCAAACATCGCAAAGAAGAGGAAATAGCTGGTGAGCAGCACCACGCGTCGCGGCAGACTGTCAACCAGATAACCCGAGAACGGACGAGCGAGCAGGGCGGTGAGCGTGTAACCCGACAGCACCAGTCCGATGGTCTCTTTGTCGACCTGATAGGTCTCGCTCAGATAGAGCGGCAGCAGTGGCGTGATGAGCATGAAGGAAAAAAATATCATGAAATTCGCCAGCCAGACTTTAATATAGTTTGAATTCCAAAGTTGTTCCATAAACAGAAATCAATAGGGGAGTGCAACCGTTGCTTACAACGGGGCTGCAAAGTTACGAGTTTTTGACGGCTTCGGCATCCTCAACCCTGTTTTAGCTTATAAAAAAGGGAATATTGCACAATTAAGGAAATTTTTCCATAATTCCTCGCCGTTCATTGCGATTACATGAAAATAATGTGTTATCTTTGTGCCCAAATTTGTGTAAAATAAGAAAATAAGCAAACTCAATATGATATACTCACACGAAGTAGAAAATATGTGCGTGGTTCGCAAAGGCGTAGACCACGGACCAGCCCCAATTCCTGAAGAGGGTAAGTGGGTGAAAGCCAAAGTGATTGGCGAAATCTCCGGTATGACTCACGGCATCGGTTGGTGCGCTCCACAACAGGGTGCGTGCAAGCTCTCACTCAACGTGAAAGACGGTGTCATTCAAGAAGCATTGGTTGAGACCATCGGCTGCTCAGGCATGACACACTCTGCTGCCATGGCGTCTGAGATTCTCCCAGGCAAGACCATCCTTGAGGCGTTGAACACCGACCTCGTCTGCGACGCCATCAACACCGCTATGCGCGAGTTGTTCCTCCAAATCGTTTACGGTCGCACACAGTCTGCCTTCTCTGAGGGCGGTCTCGTTATCGGTGCTGGCTTGGAAGACCTCGGCAAAGGTCTCCGCAGTCAGGTAGGCACCCACTACAGCACCTTGAAGAAAGGCCCACGCTACCTCGAGATGGCTGAAGGCTACATCCGCAACGTGTTCCTCGACGAAGACAACGAAATCTGCGGCTATGAGTTTGTCAACCTCGGCAAATTCATGGACGAAATCAAGAAAGGCACCGATGCCAACGAGGCACTCAAGAAAGTGTCGGGCACCTATGGCCGCGTAACACCTGAGCAAGGTGCAGTTAAGAAAATCGACCCACGCCACGAATAAACAGTAAGAACTATGAGAGAAGTAAAATTTGAAAGCATGGATCGCCGTATGGCGCAAATCAACGCTGCGTTGAATGCCAACGGTATCAAAGATATGGCAGAGGCTGAGGCCATCTGCGAGGGCGTAGGTATCGACCCTTATAAAATGTGTGAAGAGACACAGCCTATCTGCTTCGAAAACGCCAAATGGGCTTACGTCGTTGGTGCTGCCATCGCCATCAAGAAAGGCGTGAAGAGCGCTGCCGACGCTGCAGAAGCTATCGGCATCGGTTTGCAGGCATTCTGCATCCCAGGCTCTGTGGCCGACGACCGTAAGGTGGGTCTGGGTCACGGCAACCTCGCTGCCCGTCTCCTCCGCGAAGAGACCAAATGTTTCGCCTTCTTGGCTGGCCACGAGAGCTTCGCTGCTGCCGAGGGCGCTATCAAGATTGCCGAGATGGCTAACAAGGTCCGCAAGAAACCTCTCCGCGTTATCCTCAACGGCCTCGGCAAGGAC
>CALEJM010000197.1 GCA_937898265.1 uncultured Porphyromonadaceae bacterium | reverse complement strand
AATTCTACGTAGTCAAAACCTTTCATGGCTGCGATGACTTGGTCGTAAACGCCGTTTTTCTTGACGCTGCCGCCACCAAAGGTGATCATTATTTTACTATCTTTTGGAAGTTCTGTCGCCAATTTTGCGATGCTACCTTTACCAAAGATCAATTTTGTCGGATTTTGAAATGCAAAGTTATTCATGACAATTTATTTATATAGAGTTTATTATTTAGAAACTTTGCATGTCGCAAAGTTTTTTGTAGTGTCCGTTTTTCGCTATGAGTTCGTCGTGACGACCTCGTTCTACGATTTCGCCTTCGTACATCACGCAGATTTCGTCGGCAGCCTTGATGGTGGAGAGTCGGTGTGCAATCACGATGGTGGTGCGGTTTTTCATCAGGTTCTCCAAAGCCGACTGCACGAGGCGTTCCGATTCGGTGTCGAGTGCCGAGGTGGCTTCGTCGAGGATGAGGATTGGCGGGTTCTTGAGTATGGCTCGGGCAATGCTGATGCGTTGACGCTGACCGCCAGAGAGTTTGCAACCGCGGTCGCCAACCTTGGTCTGATAGCCATCTTCGGTGTTCATGATGAATTCGTGGGCGTTGGCAATCTTAGCTGCCGCCTCCACTTCTTCTTGTGTGGCGTGCTCAACGCCGAATGCTATGTTGTTGAAGAAGGTGTCGTTGAAGAGTATGGATTCTTGGTTGACGTTGCCCATGAGACTGCGGAGGTCTCTGGTGTTCAGCTGTTTGATATTGACGCCGTCAATCGTTATCTCGCCTTCTACTACGTCGTAGAAGCGTGGCAGGAGATCAACGAGGGTTGACTTGCCGCTGCCAGATTGTCCAACGATGGCGATGGTTTTGCCTTTCTCGATGTTGAGGCTGACGTTGCGTAGAACCCACTGTTCGCGGTATTTGAACCATACGTTTTTGACCTCAATGCTCTTCTCCATCTTTGAGATAGGGAGTTGCTCGCCGCTGTCCAAAGGATTCTCGGCACTGAGCACTTCGTCGATACGTTGAAGCGAAGCCATACCTTTGTGGATGCTGTAGGTGGCTTTCGAGAGGTCTTTGAACGGTGGAATGATGCAGTAGAAGATGACGAGGTAGTAGATGAAGTCGGCTGCACTGAGTCCGCCCTGGTTGCCAAGGATGAGCCAACCGCCGTAGAGCAGCAGTATAGCGATGACGATGGTGCCTAAAAATTCGCTCGTTGGGTGGGCTAAGAGATACTTCAGGTTGATGTAGGTCAGCGTTTTACGCAGTTTGTTGTTGAGCGCTGAGAATTTCTCCATCAGTTTGTTTTCGGCGTTGAAGGCCTTTACGACGCGCAGACTGCCGAGGGTCTCGTCAATCTGAGATACCATCTCGCCGGTTTGAATCTGTCCGTCAAGCGATTTGTGTTTGAGGTTGTGACCGATTTTGTTGATGATGGCGCCGCTGGTTGGCAGCAGTATCAAGACGAAGAGACTGAGTTTCCAACTGATAGTGAACAATGTGATGAAATAGATGAGTATCATCACAGGGTTTTTGAACAGCATCTCCAACGAACTGATGATGGAGGCTTCTACTTCAACAACGTCGCCCGTCATTCGGGAGATGATGTCGCCTTTACGCTCTTCGGTGAAGTAGCCGATGTTGAGGTCAAGTATCTTTTTGTAGATTTGGTTGCGGAGGTCGCGCAGAACGCCAGTCCTGACTGGAACGAGGGTGATGGAGGCGAGATAGCTGGTGCCGGTCTTGATGAATGTGGTGACGATGAGGAAGATACCCAGCCAAAACAGTGCGACGGTCGGCCCCGACGTGTCGATGATTTGTTCTATCTTCCAAAAGATGTTGCTCTTGGCGATTGCTATGAACTCGTTCATGTTGGTGAAAGTCCAAGGCCTAAACTCGTGACGCTCTGCCGTTACGTTGAAGAGAATCTGGAGCACAGGAATGATGGTGGCGAATGAAAACAAATTGAAGATTGTAGCCAAGATGTTACATAGGAAATTGGCTGCAACCAACCTTTTGTAAGGCATTGCAAATCGTTTGAGCAGTGTGAGTATTGTCTTCATGACGCGTTTGTTATCACCCTTTGGCACGTTGGTACATTCCACTCCAAAGTTATCTGCAAAGATACATCTTTTTCTTCAGTTGTGGGACAATTTTCGAAACGAGTTGACCGAAATCTCTATTCTTGCCTTTCGAAACCGTTTTTCATGCGCCGAAAAATGGATTTGGGTCGTTTCTTGTGCCGTCTAACGGTTTGCGGATGGCTGCGGAAATTCTCTTTTGCCAACGCGTAGTAAACTTTTTTCGGCAAGCATTTCCCTGAGAGAAATCGTAAAAACGGAATGGCGGGGCAGATTTTTCTGTCGGCAACTTACAAATTTCAATCAAAACGAACTTTACCCCGTTGGGTCTCGCCGTTTAGGAATTGAAATATCGTATTATATGCGCCGATTTGCTAAATATTTTTCATTTGTGGAAAAACACTTGCCAGAATAGCCTGTTTTATTTAATAAAAAACCTATTTTTGCAGCCGCTTATGAAAAACGTATGGTATAGGATAAAAAGTGCAGCGCAGTACCTCTTCTTGGCGCGTCACAAGAAAGGGTATGGTGTCCATTCTCCATTCGTTTTCCGTACTTTGAACGAGGTAGTCTATCTCAAAGAGAACTACTACTGTTACAGCGAGATAGAACGTCTGAGAAGAAGTTTGCTCAGCAATACCGACTCCGTAGCTTTAGCTGGATGCGGCACGGCTTCAGCAAAGACTACCACGGTGCAGCAGATTGCCAAATCGTCGGGCGAACCAAGTCGCTATGCACAGCTACTTTTTCGCCTGGCGCTCTCAAATCACTCCAAAACGATTGTTGAGTTCGGCACATCCTTGGGACTTTCGTCGCTTTATCTGTCGTCCGTCTCGTCCGACGCCAAGGTTTTTACCTTCGAATTTGAGAAGGAATTGGTGAAGCTGGCAAAAGCCAATTTTGAAAAACTACACCGATACAATATATATATTATAGAGGGAGACATCGATGCCAATCTTCCTGCAACCCTGGATGGGGTAGAGCAGTTGGATTTTGTCTTCTTCGACGCCAACCATACCTGCGAAGCCACCATGCGCTATTTTGAGCAGTGTTTGACCAAGGCGCATCGTCATTCAATCTTCGTTTTCGACGATATCCACTGGTCGGCTGATATGAATAAAGCTTGGCAGCAGATTATAGCCAGAAAAGAGGTCGGCGTCTCCATGGATCTCTACCGAATGGGTATCGTGTGGTTTGATCCGGACATTCCTAAGCGGAATTACATAGTTGCATTCTAATATACATTATATATATAATGAAAGTATATACCAAAACCGGCGATAAAGGAACTACCTCCCTGATAGGCGGTACCCGAGTAGCTAAAAACGATGTTCGTCTTGAGTCTTACGGCGCTGTCGACGAACTGAACTCCTTTTTGGGACTTCTCCGCAGCAAACTTGAGGACGAAGAAACAAAAAACATAATTTTGGACATTCAGAACAAATTGTTCGCCGTTGGTGCCCAACTCGCCTGCGAAATCAATGAAGGAGAGTCGTTTCCCGAGTACGCACAGGTGAAAACCGAATGGATTGCTGACCTTGAGAAGCACATCGACCGCATGGACGCCGAATTGCCAAAAATGACTCGATTCATAGTTTATGGCGAAGACGAATTGTCTGCCGTTTGCCATGTCTGCCGCGCCGTTTGCCGCCGCTCAGAACGCTTGATAGTCTCAGTAAGTCAGGAGCATATTGTAGAGAAACAACTCATGGAGTACGTCAACCGACTCTCT
>CALEJM010000196.1 GCA_937898265.1 uncultured Porphyromonadaceae bacterium | reverse complement strand
CGAAAGATATCTTGTCGAGAAGCATTTCGGACGTCCGGTCATTCTCACCGACTATCCTAAGGATATCAAGGCTTTCTACATGAAGCAGAACGAGGATGGAAAGACTGTCCGTGCATCCGTCGGCATTCATCCGTCCCAGCCCGTCGGCCGGCAGCTTGGGCGGAGTGGCCAGAAAGACCCGTGAGACGATAGTGCTATGCGAGGCAGCCGGATACGACAAGATATTCGTGGAGACTGTAGGCGTGGGGCAGAGCGAGACGGCGGTCCATTCAATGGTGGACTTCTTCCTGCTCATCCAGTTGGCAGGCACAGGCGACGAACTCCAAGGCATCAAACGTGGTATCATGGAGATGGCCGACGGCATCGCAATCAACAAATGCGATGGCAACAACGTTGAAAAAGCAGAATTGGCTCGCACTCAATTCCGTAGCGCCTTACACCTCTTCCCAATGCCAGAGTCAGGATGGTCACCTAAAGTTGAGACGTGCTCAGCCTACGACCACTTTAACCTTGACGTGGTTTGGAAGATGGTCACCGACTATATCGATTTCACCAAAGCCAACGGCTACTTCGACTATAAACGTAGCATGCAGGGCAAATACTGGATGAAAGAGACTATCGACGAGCGTCTTAAATCAAGTTTCTATCAAAACCCAGAGATTGAGGCTATGATGCAACAGTTTGAGATGCAACTTGATATGAATCGTATCTCACCATTCATTGCTGCCAATCGTTTGCTGGACAAATACTTCGGCAACGAAAGCAAGTTTGGTCCTAAAAACACAAAAATCAACCCTTATTACCAGTCGTAAATGAAAAAAATCGTGTTAGCAGCCATGTTGCTTGCTTCAGTAGCAGCCATGGCAAAGAAAGATAAGAAAGTAGAAGTCGTAGCTCCAGTTGCCCCTGTAGAGGTTGTTGCCGCAGCACCAACCATGGAGCAAAACATCTCCTATGCTTTGGGTGCAAACTTCGGCACAAGCATCATCACATTGCGCGACAACTATAGCTTTGACCTCGACACCAACTTCCTCATCAAAGGCATGCTTGATGCCTATGGCAAACGTCTCAAGATGAGCACAGAGGATATTCGCGATATTTTCTCTGAATTGGATAAGATGGTCAAAGAGCGCGAGAACGCTAAATTGGCTGTTACCAAACGTGCTGGCGAGATGTTCCTTGAGATGAATCGCAACGCTGCAGGCATCCGCGAGACAGCCTCTGGCCTTCAATACAAGGTTATCACCGAAGGCAAGGGACCAAAACCAACTGCTTCAAGCACAGTGAAAGTGCACTACCACGGCACAACAATTGATGGTCAGGTATTCGACAGTTCTGTACAACGTGGCGAACCTATCACTTTCCAACTCAACCAAGTGATTGAAGGTTGGAAAGAGGGTCTCCAACTGATGACCGTCGGCTCCAAATACATTTTCTATATCCCATCAAAATTGGCGTACGGCGATCGTGGTGCCGGCGACGTTATCCCTGGCGGCGCAGCGCTCATCTTTGAAATTGAATTGCTTGACATCGAAAAATAAGATTCCACGTCATGATACAATCAATGACAGGCTTTGGCAAAGCCTCCAGAATTTTCGGCAACAAGAAGATTACTGTTGAAGTAAAGTCGCTCAACAGCAAGCAAGCCGACATCAACACCCGTCTCAACTCGCTCTATCGCGAGAAGGACATTGACTTGCGTGGAATGCTCACCCACCGACTTTCTCACGGCAAGATTGACCTCACCATAAGCGCAGAAGAGATTGCCAGCGAACCATCAGCGCATATCAATGTGGATGTGTTGACCAACTATCGTCAGCAATTGGAAGTCGCAGTATCAACACTCGGCATTGCTATGCCTGAGAACGTTTTGGAACTGATGCTTCGTATGCCGGAAGTGTTCCAGAACGACGCTTCAAAGCAGTTGACAGAAGAGGAATGGAATGTGGTGACAGAGGCATTCAACGATGCTGTTGCCCAACTGCAAAGTTTCCGTCTTCAAGAGGGTCGTTCGTTGGACGCTATGTTCCGCGAGAAAATCGAGAATATCACCAATCTCCTTGCTGAAGTGGAGCCTTATGAGGGCGAGCGTGTTGACAAAATCCGCGCACGTCTGGAAGAGAATCTCAAATCGCTTGAAGATCGTGTGGCTATCGACCGCAATCGTTTGGAGCAAGAGATGATTTTCTATCTTGAGAAATTAGATATCAACGAAGAGAAAGTACGTCTTCGCAATCATCTCAGATATTTCCTTGAAACACTTGACAACGAACCAGAGCCAGGCAAAAAACTCGGTTTCATTGCTCAAGAGATGGGTCGCGAAATAAATACCCTTGGCTCTAAATCAAACCACAGCGAGATGCAAATTCTTGTGGTGAAGATGAAAGACCAATTGGAACAAATCAAAGAACAAGTATTAAATGTCTTATAATATGAATATCACAGACAGATTTTTAAAATACGTCTCGTTTGCTACCACCTCCGACGAGAACACTGGTCTTACCCCAAGTACACCAGGTCAAATGGTGTTGGCAAAATATATTGTAGAAGAACTCAAAGGAATCGGTCTTGCCGATGCCAACGTTGATGAAAATGGTTATGTTATGGCAACATTGCCAGCTAACACCAACGAGAAACTTCCTGCAATCGGTTTCATCGCCCATCTGGACACATCTCCAGATATGAGCGGCAAAAATGTTCAACCACGCATCGTGAAATACGAAGGTGGCGACATTGTGCTCAATAGCGACGAAAATATCGTTCTCTCTTTGGAACAATTCCCAGAACTTGCTCAATACAAAGGTCAAGATATCATCGTAACCAACGGCAAGACACTCCTTGGTGCCGACGACAAAGCCGGTATCGCTGAAATCGTTACTGCTGTTGAATATCTCATCCAACATCCAGAAATCAAACACGGCAAAGTTTGCGTAGCTTTCACTCCAGACGAAGAGATTGGTCAAGGCTCACACCATTTTGATGTAGCACGTTTCGGTGCCGATTGGGCTTATACTATGGATGGTGGCGAGATTGGTGAACTTGAGTATGAGAACTTCAACGCTGCTTCAGCAAAAGTGCTCATCAAAGGTTGCAACGTTCACCCAGGCTATGCCAAAAACAAAATGCTCAACGCCCTCCGCGTTGCCAATCAGTTTGCAGCCATGATGCCAGAAAAAGAAGTTCCTGAACAAACCGAGGGTTACGAAGGTTTCTATCACCTTGTAGACATTCACGGTGGAGTAGAGGAGGCATCTTTGACCTACATCATCCGCGACCACAACCACGAAATCTTCGAACAGCGTAAACTCACCTTCGGCGAAGTGGCTAAGAAAATCAATGCCCAATATGGCGAAGGCACTGTGACTGTTGAAGTGCGCGACCAATACTATAACATGCGCGAGAAAATTGAGCCGGTGATGCACGTGGTGGATCTCGCCAAGCAAGCCATGAAGGAAGTGGGCGTGACACCCATTGTGAAGCCCATCCGTGGCGGCACAGACGGCGCTCGACTCAGTTTCGAAGGACTCCCCTGCCCCAATATATTTGCCGGTGGTGAGAACTTCCACAAGGTCGATGCTGCTGCTGGGGCCGAGGACGTAGAACGGGATGCCGTAGTGCTTTGCGAGGATGGCGACGCCGGAAGTGCCGATCTTGTTCGCCGTGTCGCCGTTGGCGGCAACGCGGTCACAGCCCACGAAGCAGTACTGCACCCAGCCTTGCTTCATCACGATGCTGGCCATGTTGTCGCAGATCAGCGTCACGTCCACGCCGGCATTTTGCAGCTCCCAGCTCGTGAGGCGTGCACCCTGCAGCAACGGCCTCGTCTCGTCGGCAAAGGCTTTCATTTTCCGGCCCTGCTCCGCACCGAGGATCAGCGGGCCGATGGCGGTGCCGTAGCGGCTGGTGGCGATGGGCCCGGCGTTGCAGTGGGTCAGCACCGCGTCGCCGTCTTTCAGAAGCGAAAGGCCGTACTCGCTGATGGCCCTGCACATGGCGATGTCTTCGTCAAGGATCGCCTGCGCCTCCGC
>CALEJM010000195.1 GCA_937898265.1 uncultured Porphyromonadaceae bacterium | reverse complement strand
CACAGAAGAGGAGGTTTTGACACTCATCAACCAGCTGAACGCCGACAAGAACGTTGACGGCATCCTTGTTCAACTCCCTCTTCCAAAACATATCAACGAAGAGCGTGTGATCGATGCCATCCTCAAAGAGAAAGACGTAGACGGTTTCCACCCATACAACGTAGCAGCGCTTTGGGAGAAACGTCCTTGCATCCTCCCATGCACACCAAAAGGTGTTGTGAAACTCTTGAAATCTCGCAACATCGAAATCTCTGGCAAGCGTGTTGTTGTGATGGGAAGAAGCAATATCGTTGGTTTGCCTGCAGCCAAACTGATGTTGGACGAGAATGCTACCGTGACCATCGTTCACAGTCGCACCAAGAACATCGCTGAGGTTTGTGCAGAAGCCGACATCCTCATCGTAGGCATCGGCAAACCAAAGTTTGTGAAACCGGAATTCATCAAAGAAGGCGCAGCCGTCATCGACGTTGGTGTCAACCGTGATCCAGAGACAGGCAAACTCTGTGGCGACGTTGACTTCGACGCTTGTGCGCCACACTGCAGCTACATCACCAAGGTGCCAGGTGGCGTGGGTCCTATGACCATCGCCTGCTTGATGGAGAACACCGTTGAGTGCTATCTTCACAACGTCAACAAATAATATCACAAACATAACGGTCGGAGGGGCAAGACACACACACTGCTCTTCCGACCGTATCTTTCACTGAAAAACCCATGAGACTCAAAAACCTCCTTCCGACCCTTGCCGCCATTGTGCTGCTGTTCTGCCAAACTGCCTGTGCACAAGAGAACACCAAAGGCAAAGTCATCCACCTGACCAATGAAGAATTCATGGCCAAGGTGATGAACTACCAACAAAACCCAGACAAATGGGTTTATCTCGGCGACAAGCCATGCCTCATTGATTTCTATGCCACATGGTGTGGTCCATGCAAACGTCTTGGTCCTGTGCTCGACGAATTGGCTGCAGAGTATGGCGACCAAATCTACATCTACAAAGTTGACGTAGACCAAGAGCGCCAACTCGCTGCGCTCTTTCAGGTAAGCAGCGTCCCCACGCTCGTCTTCTGCCCCATGGGCGAAAACCCACAGCTTGCCAAAGGAGCACTACCCAAAGACACCCTCTGCGAAATCATCGAGAAGGTACTGATAAAATAACGAAATCCAGTCTATACAATATTATATAGTATAGCCCACATAGCCCGACAGCGTTAAACTGTCGGGCTTTTTCTTCCCCCGCAAAGCATCCTCAAGAATAGTTCACTAAACGATGGTTATTTGAAAAAAAAGAAAGCCCCAAAAGTTAACAACTCTTGGGGCATTCCATATTATGTGAGTGAAGGTTTATTTGTTCATCAGGTCAACCAGTCTCCAACGGTGACCGTCTGTATCAACCCACAACACAGTGCCTTTGTTTCGAATTAGCAGATTAATGGTATCTGTCGTGTAAGTCTGGGTTTGATGATCAAATCTAAATAATGCAATTGAGTCGGTAAAGAATTGTGTCAAGGATGATTTGTTCCCATATTCTATAAATTCAGAAGTTGCATAGAAAAGGGTCTTATTTGCATTTATATTTTCATCCAAAACACAAAATGAGTATTCTGGATAATAATAACCAGGATTTTCTAATTCAGAGGCAAATCTTGTGCCGACTCCGCTTTCGATGACAATTTTTCTGTGAAGGGTATTCTGCATTGAATCTGAAACAGCATTTATTACATAAAAATACTCATTATAACCCTCTAACAATTCGTGTGGATGCTCGTTTTGATAAACTTCACGATGATAAATGTGCTTGTGAATTGTTGCTTCACATATTATCGTGTCATTGTTGTCGCTCACATAACATAGTGTCTCACCATTTGTGATGGGCCAATAATTGCTTATTGAATCATAATATGACTCATCCCATGGAACATCGAAGAATGTTGGACGGCAGCCAACAAATACAAGTAGCAATAAACATATTGCTACAAAGAAGGGTTTTGTAGTCTTCATAAGTACATATTGTATATCGTTATTGTTTGGCAAAAGTACGAAAACAAAACGAAAGACGCGAAAAATTTGACACACACCCAAAAAAAAAAGACTGTCGTTGTAATACGCTGACTATCACAACTGGGCGGTTTAACAAAACAAACAAGTTATCCCCACCGACATAGCTTTTCAAGTTTTTTCTCTGCCCTCAACTTAATCGCAGAGTTGAGTCTGCTTCCGTTCGGCATAGTCCAAGCTCCGCTTAACCCCACTCTCACTTAATCGCCTTATCGCCCAAGGCCGCAGGCCATCGCCTTATCGCCTTATCGCCTACTTCCTCTGTCGGAGGGTTTGACAAGCCTATGCTTTGTTGGATTGGATGTTCATCTGACTGACGAACAGACCGAGGATGACGATGGCAATGCCTAACCATTTGAACCAGCCGAGGGTCTCACCAAACATCATCCAGACAAACAATGCCGTAAAGCCAGGCTGAAGATTGGAGAAGGCTGTTGCGCGCGTTATGCCCAGCGTCCGGACTACACCGGCATAGAGGATATAGGCTGTGGTGGAAGCAAAGACCGCCAAGGCAACGACAGCACCGAAAGCCGTCCAGGAGAAGGTCATCTCGGAGAGGTGAGGAAGATCAACCAGACACCACGTTGGATAGAAGAACAGCAAACTAAAGAGGTGAACGTAGAAAACTATCGTTGTGTTGTTGTAGTGCGATGGCACCTTACGCAACGATACATTATATAATATAGCTGTCACGATGCAGACTATCACCAACACGATGCCCATGGGTTTGACGATGAGATGTTCCTTTTCCACTATCAACATCATCACTCCAGCAAGTGAGACCACAATGCCCAACAGATTGTTCCATCTTACCTTCTCGTGCAGCAGCACAAAGGCAAACAGCGGTGCAAACAACGGTATGGTGGAGAGCATGACGGAAGCCAACGTGGGCGAGAGGAGTTTCAGTCCGTAGGTCTCGCAGACGAAATAGACGAAAGGTTGCACGAAGCCTGTGGCCATGAAGAACGTGAGATCACCTTTCTGCAACGGCTGCAACTTACCGCTCAGCTTCGCAAAAAGAAACAGCGAGAGAACAGCTAAGGTCATGCGTATGGTGATAACCGTCAACGGATGAAACGCCAGCAAAGCCTGCTTGGTAAACACATACGACACCGACCAAATGCTCACTGCCAACACAGCCGCCACATAAGAACCCAGATGATTCGATTCTTTCATAACTCGGAAAAGATTGTTGTCAAAAAAATAGGCAAGCCCTACACGGGATAGGGCTTGCTTCTTATCATAGAGGGAAACGAAGTGTTTCGATTATTTGGCGTAGCTTACTGCGCGAGTCTCGCGGATTACAGTAATCTTCACCTGACCAGGATAGGTCATCTCGTCCTGAATCTTCTTAGCGATATCGTATGAGAGTGTCTCTACGGTCTTGTCGTCCACCTTGTCGGCACCGACAATGACACGGAGTTCACGACCAGCCTGGATGGCGTAGGTCTTGATGACGCCAGGATAAGAGAGGGCAAGTTTCTCGAGGTCGTTGAGACGTTTGATGTAAGCCTCAACAATCTCACGACGTGCACCTGGACGAGCACCAGAGATAGCGTCGCACACTTGTACGATAGGAGCCAAGAGTGAGGTCATCTCGATTTCGTCGTGGTGAGCACCGATAGCGTTGCAAACGTCTGGTTTCTCTTTGAACTTCTCTGCGATGTTCATACCGAGAATTGCGTGTGGCAACTCTGGTTGATCGTCGGGCACTTTACCGATATCGTGCAAGAGACCGGCGCGTTTTGCTTTTTGAGGATTCAAGCCCAACTCTGCAGCCATGATAGCACAGAGGTTGGCAGTCTCGCGAGCGTGCTGCAAGAGGTTCTGACCGTAGCTTGAGCGGTATTTCATCTTACCAATCAGACGAATCAAATCAGGATGCAAGCCATGGATGCCGAGGTCGATGGCGGTACGTTTGCCCACTTCAACAATCTCCTCCTCTACTTGTTTCTTGGTTTTGGCAACCACCTCTTCGATACGTGCTGGGTGGATACGGCCGTCAACCACCAACTGGTGGAGAGCGAGACGTGCAATCTCGCGACGGACAGGGTCGAAGCCTGAGAGCACGATAGCCTCTGGGGTGTCGTCGACGATGATTTCTACACCGGTGGCTGCCTCGAGAGCGCGGATGTTACGTCCTTCACGACCGATGATGCGGCCTTTGATTTCGTCGGAATCGATATTGAATACGGTGACAGAGTTTTCGATAGCGGTCTCTGTTGCCACGCGTTGGATAGTCTGTACGATGATACGTTTGGCCTCTTTGTTGGCACTCATCTTTGCCTCTTCCATGGTCTCGTTGACGTAGGCCATTGCCGATGTCTTGGCTTCTTCGCGGATGGTCTCGATGAGTTGTGCCTTAGCTTCTTCCGGACTCAAGCCTGAGATGGCAGAGAGACGCTCTTGCTCTTGCAGCTGGAGTGCATCGAGTTCGTGTTTCTTCTCTTCTACGATTTCGAGCTGTTTGTCAAGATTGGCTTTGATGGCATCAACGGCGCTGTTTTTGCGCTGGAGGTCG
>CALEJM010000194.1 GCA_937898265.1 uncultured Porphyromonadaceae bacterium | reverse complement strand
GGGAGTATGGGTGGAATGGTGTCTTCTCGTTTTGAGGCACGTCCTCAACCTTACCATAGAGCTCGGAGGTCGATGCCTGGTAGATCTTACAGGTCTTCTCGAGGTGGTTGGTGCGAACAGCTTCAAGGATACGGAGCACACCAACAGCATCGACGTCGGCGGTGAACTCAGGTGCATCGAAGCTGACCTGCACATGACTCTGAGCAGCGAGGTTATATATCTCAGTTGGCTGCACCTTGCCAACGAGTTTGACGAGCGACATCGAGTCGCCCATGTCGGCATAGTGAAGGTGGAAGTTTGGTGTACCTTCCAGGTGGGCGATACGCTCACGATAGTCGACCGAGCTTCTGCGGATGATACCGTGAACCTCGTAACCTTTTGCTAAGAGAAACTCAGAGAGGTAAGAACCATCCTGACCGGTAACGCCGGTAATCAAAGCAATGGACCCTCTCTTATCTCCCTTAAAGGGAGAAGATAAATTTATATTCATAATAAATTCTGTTTTACAATTTTGATAACATTTTCGGCGTCAAAAAGGACTTGTTCGTTGGTGAAGCGTAGAACAGTATAACCAATGCTTTCAAGCCAATCTTGACGTTGTTTGTCTCTTTCAATTTGCCCAGAATCGTTTATCCAGCCATCAGACCTTTCAACACTATTGAGATGAGCGGTGTTTGCCATATCTACAAGAATCTCACCTGTTAACTGTTTTGGCTGTAAGTCTTCCTTCAAAGGATAATCAACTGATTCTTGTTGAGGTCTTGGTCGATGATAGCCACCATCCAATTCAACAATTAGCATTGATTTACGAAAGAAGAAATCTACTATATACCTCCCTATTATATATTGCCTCCTACACTTCTCTCCAAGTCCACTTCCTCTTGCAAGTGACCAAAAGACAGATTCTGCTTCGGTCATCTTGTTGCGATTTACTTTAGCATTTTCTTTCAGTAGAGCATACTCTATGGCATCTGCAACTTTCCAAGACTCCTTAGTTTCTCCGACTTCCCTTAACGAAAGGCTATTAGCATTTGAAGTTGCACTTCCAATGTTGTTTTGGTGACTCATTTCAACAGTTCATTAAGTCTCCTTTTAAGGGAGATTTAGAGGGTCTCCTTGTACCACTCGAAGAGCCTCTGGACACCTTCCTCTATCTCTACTTTGTGGGTCCAGCCGAGGGAGTGGAGTTTGCTGACGTCGATGAGTTTGCGCATGGTGCCGTCGGGTTTGGTGGTGTCGAAGAGCACATCCCCTTCGAAGCCGACGGCCTTGACTACCTGTTCGGAGAGTTCGCGGATGGTGAGTTCTTTGCCTGTGCCTACGTTGATGTGGCAGTTGCGAATCTCGCCAAGCGACGGGATAGCACCACCACGACCCGTGGAGTGGTTGCGGTCGACAACACCGTCGGCAGCCACGCCATAGTGAACGGACGAGTATTTCTCGATGCCGATGATGTCGGAGAAGTTGACGTTGAGCAAGACGTGAACAGAGGCATCGGCCATATCTTCGCTCCAGAGGAATTCGCGCAACGGTCTGCCTGTTCCCCAGAGGTTGACTCTGTTGTTTTCGATGCCGTAGAAGGCAAGAATCTTCTCGATGAGAGACTGCTCGGAGTTGCCGTCAACAACATAACGAACCGTTTCGCCACCCTCATTGATATTCGCCCCAACGGGACGGATAGCGAGGTCTTTACGAATCATATCCCAGTTGCCGTCGTGAATCAGTTTGGCAAGATAGACCTTGCGCATCATGGCGGGCATCACGTGGGAATTCTCAAGGTGGAAGTTGTCGTTAGGACCGTAGAGGTTGGTGGGCATGACAGCGATATAGTTGGTGCCATACTGCAGATTGTAGCTCTCGCACATCTTCAGACCCGCAATCTTCGCGATGGCATATTCCTCGTTGGTATATTCCAGTTCGCTGGTGAGGAGGCACTCTTCCTTCATCGGCTGAGGTGCATTCTTGGGGTAGATGCAGGTGGAGCCGAGAAACAACAGTTTCTCAACGCCATGGGCATAAGCCTCCGAGATGACGTTGCACTGAATCTTCATATTCATCATGATGAAGTCGGCACGATAGAGACTGTTGGCCATGATACCGCCCACGAAGGCAGCCGCAAGAACCACAGCGTCAGGACGCTCCTCGTCGAAGAACCTCTTGACAGCACACTGGTCGGTGAGGTCCAGTTCCCTGTGACTACGTCCCACGAGGTTGTGGTAGCCACGCGCCTTGAGGTTGTTCCAGATTGCCGAGCCCACAAGTCCGTTGTGGCCAGCAATATATATCTTTGAATTCTTATCCATAATTATCGTTTTTGGGGATAAGTTGAATGGTTTTCCATCAGAACTGCAAAGATACAACTTTATATTCAAATCTCTTTCATTTATACATTAGAGATGTCCGAGGCAGAAAAGATGACCGCAAAATGGATTCTAAGCGTCGGGACACGAAAGACTCAAAAGAGAAACACCGTTGGACATTTACGTCAGAAAAACGGTGGCCGCGATACGGTTTCAGCGATTTCCAACTGCAAAATCGGTGCTTCCAAATGGGAACAACGATTTCCAAAAGCAGATTTTTAGTTGTCGTACTGATTTTTATACTGTTGTTAACCGTTTTATCGCAAAAGTTTCGTTACCTTTGCAGCCAATTTGCACTTATTCAAATCGAAATTTAAAATCACAAAAATACTATGAGTAATTTTAATGATTCAACTTTTTATGATGGTTTTAGAAGTACTTTTGA
>CALEJM010000193.1 GCA_937898265.1 uncultured Porphyromonadaceae bacterium | reverse complement strand
CTCTTGGCACTCCTCTTTGCCTATGTGGTCTACCAACTCTACAAACGTTGGAAAAACCGTGGCAACGAAGCCGTTGTGGAACAACAACAGGAAGAGGTTCGTCTCCCTGCCGACGAAGAGGCTCTTGCAGCACTTCAGACCCTTAAGGGTGACAATCTCCTGATGCGTGGGCAGTACAAACTCTATCAGACCCGATTGGTTGACATCCTCCGTGTGTTCATCGAGCGCACCTTCGAAGTGCCAACCATGGAACGCACCTCCGACGAGATTCTCGCCTCGCTCACTTCGCTCAAGAAGAAAAACAATGACACCTATTCAACGTTGCAGCATATACTCCATCTTGCTGACTTTGTGAAATTTGCGAAATACAACCCACCGGTTGACGAACACGAACACGCGTTGGTTGAGGCCGAAGAGTTCGTTCGCGAAGCCACACAATGGCATCAGCAGCAAGAGGCGTTGAAGCAAGAAATAGAAAACAGTAAGAAGAAATAATGAGTTTCTGTAATCCCGAATATCTTTGGCTCTTGTTGCTGCTCGTACCAATGCTCTGCTGGTACATCTATTCGCAGCGCGAGGCAGATGCCGACCTCCAGGCCTCTTCGCTCGACTCGCTGAAGGGACGTCTGAAGTCGTCGTGGAAAGCCACCTTGAGACACGCTCTCTTCGCCTTCCGTATGTTGGCAGTCGGCTGTCTCATCGTAGCCATTGCCCGCCCGCAGTTGAGCAACTCCTATCATTCGGAAACCACCGAAGGTATTGATATCGTCATGGCTCTCGACATCTCGGGCACCATGCTCTCTCGCGACCTCCGTCCCGACCGCCTCGAAGCCGCCAAGAAGGTGGCCATCGAGTTCGTGTCCAGTCGTCCCAACGACAACATCGGTCTGGTGGTCTTTGCCGGCGAGAGCTTCACACAATGTCCGCTGACTGGCGACCATGCCGCCTTGGTCAACCTCTTCCAAAGTGTCAAATACGGCATGATTGAAGACGGCACTGCCATCGGTCTCGGCTTGGCCAACAGCGTCAACCGCATCAAAGACAGTCAGGCGAAATCCAAAGTAGTCATCCTCCTGACCGACGGCACCAACAACGCCGGCGACGTCGACCCTATCACCGCTGCCGAGATAGCGCAAGCCATGGGCGTAAGAGTCTACACCATCGGCGTGGGCACACGCGGCGTGGCTCCAACACCAGTCTACGACAACTTCGGCAACATCCACTACGTTGATCGCCCAGTCGACATCGACGAGGCCACGCTCAAGCAGATTGCCTCCCTCACCGACGGCAAATACTTCCGTGCCACCGATGCCAACAAGTTGAAAGCCATCTACGAAGAAATCGACCAGATGGAGAAGACCAAACTCCACGTCAACGAATACAGCAAGAAAGATGAGAAATATCTGCCATGGGCTATGGCTGCCATCCTCTTCTTCCTCGCTGAGATACTCCTTAGAAACACCATCTTAAAACGTTTGCCAGAATAAAAAGACCGCTATGTTCAGATTTGCTAACCCATATCTCTTGGTGCTCCTGGCAGTCGTGCCGGTGCTCATTGCGCTGTTCTTCTACGGTAAGTTCCGTCAGCGCAAACGTCTCAAGACCTTCGGCGATCCCGCCATCTTGGCGAAGCTGATGCCCGACTATTCCAAGAGTCGCTCCTACGTCAAGTTCTTCTTGCAGATGGTGGCACTCGTGCTCCTCATCATCGCTGCTGCCCGTCCGCAATACGGCGTCAAGAAAGAGACCAATATCCGCGAAGGCGTGGAGGCGATGATTGCCCTCGACGTCTCCAACTCTATGTTGGCGCAAGACGTTGCCCCCAACCGTTTGGAAAACTCCAAGTTGATGATTTCCAAACTTATCGACAAGATGGCTGACGATAAAGTTGGTCTCGTTGTCTTTGCTGGCGACGCATATATCCAACTCCCAATCACCTCCGACAACGTCTCCGCCAAGATGTTCCTCTCCAACATCTCCACCAACTCGGTGCCACGTCCAGGTACGGCCATCGGTCAAGCCATCGACCTTTGTGTCAGTTCCTTTGGCAGCGAGAAAAGTAGTGTTGGACGCACCATCATCTTGATTACTGACGGTGAGAACCACGAAGACAACGCCGTGGAAGCTGCCAAGATGGCTGCCGACAACGGCATCACTATCAACGTCATCGGCTTGGGTAAGAACGAAGGCTCGCTCATCCCAATCGAAGGCACCAACAACTTCTGGCGCGACAAAGACGGCGAGGTGGTTATCACCAAACTCAACGAACAGATGTGTAAAGACATCGCCGCTGCCGGTAAGGGTGTCTACGTTCATGCCGACAACAGCAACAACGCCCTCCGAACCATCATCAAACAGATTGACTCCATGCAGAAAGGTGAGTTGGAGGTGCAGTCGTACGCACAGTACGAAGACCACTTCTTCGTATTCCTGTGGCTGGCGTTGTTTGTGTTGCTCATCGACTTTGCGGTCATGTCGCGACAAAACCATTGGTTAAACAAAATCAACCTATTCAAATAATAGTTGAGAATGAAAACAAGACTTTTCGTTTTATCAGTCTGCTTGATAGCTTGCCTAGCCGCCAGCGCCCAGCAAGAGGCGCGCGACGTGCGTCATGGCAACCGTCTGTATCAAAAGGAGGACTATGTCAATGCTGAGGTAGAATACCGTCGCGGACTGGAGAAGAACGACAAATCGTACTCCAGCAGCTACAACCTCGGAAACGCGCTCTTTCGTCAAGAGAAATACGAAGAGGCTGCCAAGCAATATGGTCAGGCACTGAACTTTGCTGGCGACGACAAGAAACGCAAGGCTGCGTGCTACCACAACCTCGGCAACTCGCTCCTCAAGGCAGGACAGATAGAGCAGAGCATCGCAGCCTACAAGCAGGCGTTGCGCAACGTTCCTACCGACGACGACACCCGCTACAACCTTGCTTTGGCTCAGGCTTTGCTCCAACAGCAACAACAGCAGCAGCAACAGCAAAACCAGAACCAAGACCAGCAGCAGCAACAGCAACAACAACAGCAACAACAGCAAAATAACCAACAACAACAGCAGCAACAGCAGCAAAAACCTAACCCTGATATGTCGAAGGAGAAGGCTGAGCAACTGTTGCAGATGCTTCAGCAAGACGAGAAAGACACGCAAGACAAAGTGAAGGAGAAAGAAGCTCGTATGGCTAAACGTTCAAAAGCAGAAAAAGACTGGTAGTATCATGATACGTCAAGGAAAGATTCTTTTAACTCTGATATTTATTCAACTGTTGTCGGTAGGCATGGTGTTTGCCGACGACAAGGTCGAATTCAATGCTCAGGTGAGTCGCAAAGATGTAGAAGTTGGCGAACCGTTCCAACTCTCCTACGTCTTGAACCAAAAGGCCAACGACGTTCGCCTTGCCGAGCTCGAGCACTTCGAGATTCTGGCTGGTCCGTCCACGTCCACAAGTCGTAGCGTCCAGTTTGTCAACGGTCGACA
>CALEJM010000192.1 GCA_937898265.1 uncultured Porphyromonadaceae bacterium | reverse complement strand
CGACTCTACCCTTGTAGGACGCAAGATGTCGGAGACCCATTTCGAAGACCGCAACGGCGTGGTCCTCGTGGCCATCGCCCGTGAGGGTCACCGCCTGCAAGAGATTCCACGCGACGTGAGTCTACGTGCCGGCGATACGCTGCTGTTGGAAGGTACGAAGCTGCTGCCAGAGCATTTCCGCAACACGCTCACGTTCTTCGACTCGGAGCAGCTGCCAACCCACAACACCACGAAATCTATCCTCTCCAGTCTGATATTGATGGCCTTGGTCGTACTCTCGATGTTCAACATCATGCCATTGCTCCACAGCACCATCCTCGCCGCCTTGCTGATGGTGGTTTGCCGCTGCTGCAATATCCACCAGACACAGAACGCTATCAACTGGAAACTGCTGATGGTGTTTGCCGGCAGTGTCTGCCTCGGTAAGGCACTCGACGCCACGGGCGTTGCCGGACTCATCGGTCAAGGGGTGAGTTACCTCTGTGGCAAGTCGTCGATGGGTGCTCTCATCCTGATACTGACCACCACGACCATCGTGACACAGTTCCTCGGCAACACGCTGGTGGCAGCTATCTTCACCCCTATCTCACTCAGCACTGCCACGATGCTCGGAGCCAACCCTATGACATTCTGCATCGGTGTGCTCATTGCTGCCAACACAGCATTCTGCACACCAATCAGTTCCAACGGCAACGTGCTCATCTATGGTCCTGGAGGCTACCGCTTCTCCGACTATTATCGTGTGGGCTTGCCGTTATCAATCATCGTACTAGCCACCAATATCCTCGTAGTCAACCTTTTCTATCCACTTTAGATAATCTCACATACACACAGTTATGACACTCAAGATAAAAGAATCAAACGGACAGTTGCTGGCATTCCTCAACGGCCGCCTCGACACCGCAACATCCACACAGTTTGCCAACGACATGCAGCCTCTGCTCGACAATGCGCAACGAGACATCGTGCTCGACTGCACCGACCTCGAGTTCATCTCATCATCAGGTCTTCGTCTGCTGCTTACCCTCCGTAAGGCATCTATCGCTGCCGGTGGCAAGATTACTATTCGTAATGTCAACGAGAGCGTGAAGCAAGTGTTCTCTATCACAGGCTTCCTCTCGCTCTTCACCTTTGCCTAAACGCACCGCTCATTGATTCCGACAATAGATTACATACGCAGTAAGTTTATCGAGTTCAACACCCTTTTCTTCGATGGCAAACTCCCGGAGCCTCCGTTTGAGTTGAGTCGTGCCCGCAAGACGTTGGGACAGGTGGTCTACAGACGCAGCCACGGAACCAACGGTATGTGGCATTACGACAATTTCATCATCCGCATCTCCTCTTGCATCGACATGAGCGAGACGGAGTGGGAGGACACGATTCTCCACGAGATGATTCACCTCTGGATTCTCTCCAACCAATGGACCGACTCATCGGCTCACGGCATGCTGTTCCGTCACAAGATGAAGGAACTGAACACGCGTCATGGACGTCATGTCACCATCAGCCATCGCTCTGCCGAGGAGTTGGAGCAGGACCGCAGTCCGCGACAACATTTCATCTGCGTAACCCGTCTGACGGATGGACGCGTAGGCTTCACACCAGCGGTACACACCCGTCTCCAGCAACTGCGTCGTTCAATGAAGCGTTTCTCTGGGATAAAGTCGCAGGTTTGGTACATCACAACCGACCCCTACTTCAACCGTTTCTCCCGCACGATGAAGCCGAAGATTTACATCACAACCGAAGAGGTGCTCCTCAGCCACCTCACCGATGCACAGATACTATTGTAGATAACACCTCTAACATACAGCCTTATGAAAAAGACTCTTATTCTCCTATTGGTTACCTTGTGCAGTCTGAATGCGTTCGCTGCCAAGACCGACAGCACACTGAGTAAACAAACAGAATATCTCGTGGATGGCGTCTATGGCTATCGCAAGTTGGTGGGCAAGGTTGAAGACCCGCTCTCTCTGCATACCAACTATATCTTCGAATGCGTCACAGACACCACCGAGAAAGGACGTCACTTGTTCTATGAACTCGTAATTCCTACGTTCTTCGACTACCGTTGGAAACAAGTGGTTGAGACCACAACCAGTTCGTCGTTGTACCAATATGGCGGTATTCTAAGCGACGAAAAGCCGATGACGTTCTTCTTGGGCTACACCAAGGAACAGGCACTCCATTTCTTCGACCAACTGGAAGCGTTGAAGGGAGATGGTAAGGTGGAGGTGAGTGTGTTCATGAACAAATCGCACACCGATAGAATCTATCATTATAAAGGAAAGAACCGCGCAGTACCAGAGAGTTACGACGATAAAATCTACGTTCGCTACTTGGTCAAAGATATCGGAGAGAGATACTTTCTGCTTCGCTCTTGCTACACCATGAAGGCTTATATCTCCTACAAGACGACTGGGGAATATAGAACCGCTCTCCAGAACTACAAAGAGACAGCACAGAAGTCGAAGTGCGTGAACAACAACCTCGACGATGTGGTTGATTTCACTGGCGAATGCCACTACGAGCGTCTCGGAGTCAGAGGCACGAGTTTCGGTATGAACCTTACAGATTTCATCATCTTCAAGGCCGACAACCCTCAGTATGAAGACGAACGTTTCTTTGCCACAAGGTCAACACTGAGAGGTTTCGAGACCTTCCCATTCGGCAAAGACGTAGAAGATGCCAACAAAATCATCGACCAGATGGAGAAGGAGGTGACATATGCCTACGAGAACAAGGCTGGATGGTATCTGGGAAACAAAATGGTATACACAGCCAAAGACAAGAAAAGTCCTGGCTACTACAAAGTGATAGGCATCGTTCCTTTCTACATCGAGGGCACGCATGGTGTGAAGAGCACCTACTTCGAGCCTTACCGCATGGGCTGCCTCGGCATGACTTTCAACATAAAAGCTCTGGAAGAGATTCGCAAAGCCATCAACAACAGCGAGAAAAAATAGTGAAAGGTCTTAACAAAGAGATTCTTCGACTGGCCATTCCGAGCATCTTGGCCAATATCACCGTGCCGCTGGTGGGCATGGTCGACATCGCTGTAGCTGGTCACCTGAGCGAACTCGGCGTGGGCGGTGCGGCAGCGTTCATCGGCGGCGTGACCATCGGTTCGCTGCTCTTCGACCTCATGTATTGGAACTTCGCATTCCTCCGCGTCGGCACGGGCGGACTCGTTGCACAGGCTTTCGGACGGAAGGACGACCGTGAGTGTGCCGACGTCTTCGTGCGCAGCGTTACCCTCGCCCTACTCCTCTCGGTGGCTATTCTCTTGCTGCAATGGCCGTTCCAGAAACTCGCTTTTCTGGTGGTCAAGACCTCGCCAACGGTACACGAACTGGCTCTGAAGTATTTCTTTATCCGCATCTGGGCTGCCCCCGCAACGCTGTCGCTAATGGCGTTCCGCGGTTGGTTTGTCGGCATGCAGGATTCGTTCTCGTCCATGCTCACCGACCTCACCGTCAACGTGGTCAACATCGTGGCGAGCATCGTGCTCACCTTAGGTGTGGGCAGATGGACTGGTTTGGGTTTCGCGGGCATCGCCTTCGGCACCGTGGTGGCTCAGTACTCCGGACTGCTCCTCGCCTCAATCATCGTGGCGACGAAATACCGCCGCATGCCGTTCCGACTGCAGTGGCCTGAGCGCGAGAAGCTGAAGAGCTATATGTCGATGAACAACGACCTCTTCATCCGCTCACTCTGCTTCATCGCCATCTATATCGGCTTCACCACCCTCGCCGCCCGCTACGGCGACGTGTTCCTCTCTGCTACCTCCATCATCATGAAAATCTTGATGATCTTCTCCTATATCACCGACGGATTCGCCTACAGCGGCGAGGCGCTCACGGGCCGATTCATCGGCGAGAGGAGTGTGCCTGCGTTGAAGCAGACCGTCCGACTCGTGTTCCTCTGGAGCATGGGCGTGGCAGCGGTGTTCATGGCGGTCTATGGTCTGTTGGGCGACTGGCTCGTGGCATTGATGACCTCCGACAGCGTGGTGGCCTCTGCCGTTCATCCATTCCTGTGGTGGCTGCTGCTGATGCCGCCGTTGGGATGTGCCGCCTTCACCTGGGACGGCATCTATACGGGTGCTACAGCCTCAAGGGCAGTACGTAACGCGATGATATGGGCTATCGTCGCCTTCTTCGTCATCTACTGTGCTGGCATCTGGGTGGGCGGCATCCCATCGTCGTCCGACGGCAGTACGCTCGCCGTCTCAGCCATGAACCTGATGATGGCAGCCTATTTCGCACATCTGTTGGCACGCACCCTCTACCTCACGCTGCGCTACCGTCGCGACGTGGTGGCAAGGGCTGAAGAGGAGCAAGCGCAATGACAATATATATAGTACGTCACGGCGAGACCGTGGAGAACAACGCCAAGATACTGCAAGGACACCTGCCCGGACATCTCACCGAGCAGGGTAAGGCGCAGGTGGGCACCACTGCCAACGCCTTGGCTGAGATGAACGTACCATTCGACGTCATCGTGAGCAGCGACCTCCAACGAGCCGTTGACTCCGCCGACATCATTGCACGACGCCTCCAACTCACGGTGGAGACCACACCGCTGCTCCGCGAGCGCGACTGGGGCGAGTTCACTGGGATGACGGCCGACGAGGCGGCAAAGCGTTTCCGCATTGACGGACAATGGCGTTTTCCCGATGGGACGGTGGAGACGGAAGAGGAGATCTACGTCCGCGCCACCAACGCATTGGCATATTTACAGCAACACTACGAGGGTAAGACGGTGATTGTGGTGACCCACGGACAGTTTGCCCGCAACCTCCTCGCCGTCTACCATCACACGACGTTTCGCGACGAACCAACCCTCGCCAACGCCGAGATAAGAGTAATCACGTGCCCAAGATAGTTTATAACAAATGGTTGCCTACGAAGGGATTTGCTGCGCTGAATCTCTTTGGCGTGCTCTTCGTTCGCAAGGAATATAAAAACAAGATAGATCAAGCGTTGCTCAACCACGAGTTGATTCACACCCGCCAAATCGTGGAGATGGCTTTCGTGCCGTTCTACCTCTGGTATGGCGCGGAATATGTGGTACGACTTTGTCAGTTTCGCAACCGCAGAGCCGCCTACTACAATATCTCGATGGAGCGTGAGGCATACCGCCACGGCGACGACCTCACCTACCTCAAGCAACGCAAACCGTATGCCTGGTGGGCATACCTTAAAAACAAACAACGATGACCAACTTCCAAGACTTAGTCGTCAAGCGCTACTCTTGCAAACGCTACGACGCCACACGTCAAATCACAGAACAACAGCTCAACGCCATCCTTGAGGCTGGTCGCTGGGCTCCTACCGCCAAGAACCTCCAGGAACAGCATATCTACGTGCTGCAGTCGGCAGAGGCGCTCCGCCTCATCGATGAGGCAACGCCTTGTCGCTACGACGCACCGACCTGCCTCGTCGTGGCGTTCAACAAGGAGGATGTCTACACCTATCCGGGCGGACGTCGCAACTCAGGCATCGAGGACGCTACCATCGTAGCTACCCACATGATGCTCGCTGCCGAGAGCGTGGGCGTCAACAGCTGTTGGCTCAACTGCTTCGACCCCGACCGCCTCGCTGAGGCGCTCCAACTACCTGCCAACGAGGAGATTCTGATGATTCTCGACCTCGGCTTCGCAGCCGAAGGGGCAGGGCCACTCCCTAACCATAGCAGTCGCAAGCCGCTCAGCGAGACGGTGTCACGACGCTAAAACCTTTGACTACGCATGATTAAAAACCTGATATTCGACTTCGGCAAGGTGCTGGTGGACTATGATTTCTTCCATACCAGTATGCATATCATGAAAAATCTGTATTGCTCCTTCTAATGCTATCTGCTCCACACCTTTTACAAATTGTTTTCTTTTCATAGTATCAATTTGTTTTAGTCTTGCAAAATGTTCTGGAGCAAAAGTTGGTATTCCATCATAAAGCATCTTGTCTGATTTCATTGATATAGTCTCTCCTATAGTAAATATACCTGGGTCATAAAGTCCTATGATGTCTCCTGCAAAAGCAGAATCAACTACTTTTCTTTCTGATGCAAACATAAGGTCTGCCTGATTTAATCTTATCTTTCTTTTTGCTACATTTAT
>CALEJM010000191.1 GCA_937898265.1 uncultured Porphyromonadaceae bacterium | reverse complement strand
CAGCATCCATCCGACCGCCTTGTGCATCAAATCGTGGGGATGAGACAAAAGTCGTTCCGCCAGTTCCAAAGTAGGCAGAAAACGTCCTTGCTGTATCAGTTTCCAAGTTGAGACAATCGCAATTCTCTGTTCCCAAAGACTCTCACTTTCAGCCAGTTTGAAAAGGAGGTCGCAATCGCGTTCAACCAAGTAAGCTCCAACGATTTTAGGGGCTGTGATATCCACCAAGTCCCAGTTGTTGATACGGTAAGTACGATTCAAATAAAACTCAAAAATTTCTGTCTGAATTTCCGGACGCTTTTTGTTGGCTTCAAACCATTTGACCAAAATCAGCAAACCCGTCATCCTATCCTCATGATACTCCGAATCAAGCAATACGTCTATCGCGTCAAAATCAACCTCTTTATCAACAAACCTCACAATATATCTCTGCTGAGGCATCGTAACTCCACGGAACTTATCGCCTTCGCCGTACTCACCTGGTCCAGTCTTAAAAAAGCGCTGCAAAACCAAGGCCTTAGATGCGGACGCCTCAGCCTTCAACAATGATTGTATCTCAACAGCATTCATAGTCTGAAATTTTAGGTGCAAAAATAAGAAAAACTTTTGAATGAGCCCTCTATTTTTGCCAAACCAGAACAAAGAATTCCACCACCGCAAGCGTGTCTTAGAAGTTCAAGAATACACTTAAAAAAAATATAAGCAATTCGCTCCGAAAAATCAAAAAAAATGCCTAACTTTACCGCCTAAAAGGGCGCACTATGCCCCGAGCAAAACAGAACAAATAAACAACTAAAATACAACTACTTATTATGGCTCAAAAAAGAATCTCCGTAGAAGAGGCTGTAGCTAAAATCAAGGATGGCATGACCATCATGTGCGGCGGCTTCTTGGCAAATGGTTCGGCAAACCGCATTCTTGAGGCTTTGTCAAAGACAAACGTGAAGAACTTGACCCTTATCTGCAACGACTCAGCTTACGACGAAAAAGGTGTAGGTCTCTTGTTCCAAAACAAACAACTCAAAAAGTTGATTGCCTCTTATATCGGCGCAAACAATGCCAACCAACAACAAATGAATGCAGGAGAACTTGAGGTTGAACTCGTACCACAAGGCACATTGGCAGAACGCGTACGCGCTGGTGGATGTGGTCTTGGCGGTATCCTTACCCCAGTTGGTCTCGGCACCGTTGTAGCTAACGGCAAACAAGTAATCAACGTAGACGGCAAAGACTATTTGCTCGAAAAACCTCTCCACGCTGACGTAGCACTCATCGGTGCAAGCCGCGGCGACGAGAGCGGCAACCTCGTATACCTTGGCACAAGCCAAAACTTCAACCCATTGATGGCAGCTGCTGCCGACTTGGTAATCGCAGAAATCGACGAACTCGTTCCAACCGGTTCTATCAAACCAGAACAAGTTCACACACCAAACATCTTGGTTGATTTCTACGTAGCATAATTCAGAATCAGAAAATCAAAAGAAGAAAAAAATACAATCATGGAAAAATCATTGATCAGATTGAGAATGAGCTCACAGGATGCTCACTACGGTGGCAACCTCGTTGATGGCGCTCACATGCTCGCTTTGTTTGGCGATGTAGCAACAGAACTCCTCATCATGCACGACGGCGACGAAGGTCTCTTCTGTGCTTACGACAACGTTGAATTCCTCGCTCCAGTATTCGCTGGCGACTACATCGAGGCAGAAGGCGAAATCGTAAAAGTAGGCAACACATCACGTAAGATGAAATTCGAAGCAAGAAAAGTCATCATCCCACGTCCAGATGTATCTGATTCTGCTGCCGACGTATTGGCTGAACCAATCGTTGTTTGCCGTGCAAGCGGTACTTGCGTAGTTAAGAAAGAGTGCCAACGCATCAACCACGACAAATAATTATGGCTGCAAACAAACTTATCATCACTGCTGCTATCTGCGGCGCTGAGGTAACCAAAGAGCAAAACCCTAACGTACCTTATACCGTTGAGGAGATTGTTCGCGAAGCAAAATCAGCCGTTGACGCTGGTGCTGCTATCGTTCACCTCCACGTTCGCCGAGACGACG
>CALEJM010000190.1 GCA_937898265.1 uncultured Porphyromonadaceae bacterium | reverse complement strand
TTCCAACTCTACCACGGCGGCGAGACCCCGAAAGAAGGGGAGCGCAACAACCTCACCTTTGAGTTGGCTTGCGTCATGCGTTACGTCTGTCAGCACGATGCCGACCTCATGATGCGTGTCATCCCCAACTACGACCGTTTCTCCGACGAAGAGAAGCGCACCTGCATCCGTTCCGCACTCTCCCAAGAAAAGGTAGCCCGCCCAGCGCGACTGCTGAAAATACTCCAAGCGCTGAACCAAGAAAAATCCGATGAAATCGTCAAAAACGGAAGCTCTGAGCTTGATGTCGAGCCCACCTGGAAGCGCCCTTGGGAAGCCCTTGAACCGTGTCTCACCCCCTCGCTCGTGGCAGCCACATCGGGCGTCGTCACCCCGATGCGCCTCCCCGTTGCCATCGGACTCTCGGCAATGGTAGGCGCGCTGTCGGACGTCCGACTGATGGTCAACGAACACCACTACTATCTCAACATCCTCTGCTATCTCGTGGGCGAGGCCGCCAGTGGCAAATCGTCGGTCAACACCCTCAACGAATTGGTGATGAAAGAACTGATTGCAGAAGAAAGATCGCACCTTCAGGCAGAAGACCAAGAGGCAGAGCTGCTGTTTCAGATGCAGAACGCCACCAAACTCCCGCCACGCACCCACCATTCCCATCGCCTCATCTCGGGACGCACCTCCCTTGCCGTCGTCGAGCAGCAGATGAAATATGCCAACGGCAAATGCCTCTACTTCTTCTCCACCGAGGCAGACACCCAGAACAGCAGTCGGGGCTCGTGGGCCGACTACTCGGCAGTGCTCCGCTGCAGCTATGGCAACGAATGCTACTCCTCGCGCCACGCCTCGCAGCAGAGTCACAACCTCTACATCCCGGAGGTGCGCATCAATCAACTCGTGGCAACCACCCACGACGGTCTCCTCCGTGCTATCCACAACAACGTTGAAGACGGACTTGCCACCCGTCTCACCATTGCCCTTGCTCCCGACAACACCTTCATGCGACGTGAGCCCGTTCGTCAGCGCAGCACTACTGCCCAACGTCGACTTGAGAAACTGGGTCATCTCCTCCAACTCACCCAAGGGGAACTTGAGTTGCCGGCGCTGCAGGCAGAGGCAGACCGTTGGCTGGAGAAAGTGCGTCTTGCCACGCTGAAAAACGACGACACCATCCGCGCCAAATTCCGCTTCCGCTGTGCCGTCTCGGCGTCGCGCGTGATTGCCACCTGGATGATTGTCCGCGCCATCGACTTCCTCATCGACCACATTGACAACAAAAACTCAAACCCCTGTATCCCGATTCCCGCAACGCTCTCGCGCAACTGGCGCAATAAGGCAGAGTCGGCAGAGCGGTGGCTGATGGAAAATCCCGATGGATTCGTGCAAAT
>CALEJM010000189.1 GCA_937898265.1 uncultured Porphyromonadaceae bacterium | reverse complement strand
GATGCAGCAGGCTCAGGGCGGCCAGGCAGGCCCCGACATGAGCGGCTTTACCGGTGGTGCAGGTGCAGGCGCGAGTTGGGTGGGTGTAGTAGCCGCAAGGGCATGGGTTCATCGAAGCCACGAGGGTGAAGCTGGCAGGGTAGTCGATGGCGGACATGGCACGCGAGATAGATATCTTGCGGTCTTCCAGCGGTTGGCGCAGCACCTCCAGGGCTGTGCGCTTGAACTCTGGCAGCTCGTCAAGAAACAGAACGCCGTTGTGTGCCAACGAGATTTCGCCTGGTTGCGGATAGGTGCCGCCACCCACGAGGGCAACGTCGGAGATGGTGTGGTGCGGACTGCGGAACGGACGCTGCGCGATGAGCGACACGCCGCTCTCTATCTTACCTGCCACGGAGTGTATCTTGGTGGTCTCTACCGCCTCGGGGATGGTGAGTGGCGGAAGGATGGTAGGCATGCGTTTGGCCATCATCGACTTGCCGGCTCCTGGAGGACCCACCATGATGATGTTGTGACCGCCGGCAGCAGCTACCTCCATGGCGCGCTTCACGCTGTCTTGTCCCTTGACGTCGGCGAAGTCGATGTCGAAGTATTCGGTCTGCGAGTTGAACTCCTTGTCAAGGTCTACCACCACGCGCTCGAGGTCGCCCACCTGGTTGAGGAAATCGATGACATCTACGATGTTGTCGGCGCCATACACCTCCAAACCCTCGATGACAGCCGCCTCACGACAGTTCTCTTTCGGGAGGATACAACCCTTGAAGCCCTTCTCCTTGGCCATGATGGCGATGGGGAGCACACCTTTTACGGGGTGGAGCGAGCCGTCGAGGGAGAGTTCGCCCATGATGATGAACTGTTCGAGGAGGTCGGTCTTGACAGTCTCGTTGGCAGCAAGAATGCTGATGGCGAGTGGGAGGTCGTAGGCAGAGCCCTCCTTCTTGATGTCGGCAGGTGCCATATTGACCACCACCTGTTTCTTTGGGGTTGGAATCTTATTGTGCTGCAGTGCCGCCATGATGCGCTCGCGACTCTCCTTGACGGCGTTGTCGGGGAGACCCACGAGGTAGAAGCGGACGCCCATCGACTGCTTGGCTTCGATGGTGATGAGTGTGGCTCCTACGCCTTGAACGGCGGCTGCGTATGATTTGACTAACATAATAACAATGTCGGTTGACTCAAAGGATTAGAATCGTCCCCAGCGGGTGTGGTTGAAACCGTTGATGCAGTTGCAGTGACGATGAGGCTTGCCACCGCCGCCACTTGTTGTGCCCAGCTCGAAGAGCAGTTTCGCACTGATGCCAACCATGAGCGGGGAGATATTCTTTTTGTTGAGTATGTCGGATTGGAGTTGCGATACGAAGGTGATGTCGAGCGGGTCCTCGTGGTAGGTGATGAGCGGCTGTTGCTGTTGTTCGCGACTGATATTCATCACGCCGTAGTCGAAGAAGGCGCCAACGTGCAGTTGGGTGCTCTTCCAGCGGTTCGGTGTGCAGTCGAGGTAGGCTTGGAGCACGACGTCGACGTTCATCGCCGTCTGTAGCGGACCGTTGTTCTTCAGTCGTTTGTTGCTGACGTAGAAATGGTTGTCCATATCGTGGAAATCCTCGTCAAACCACTGGTAGGTGCCTGTTGTAGTGATGCGACTGCGTGTCGTGTAGTTGGCGTAGAGCGGGAATGCCACCTTGCCGCCGACGAGGATGGTGAAACGCTCAAAGCGTGCGCCCAGCATCAGTGGCACAGCCACATAGCCCAACATCTGCGTCTCGCGAAAGTGTTGGAAAGCAGTGTGAAACATCACCGTGTCATACCAAGGTGTGCCGTCGGGCAGACCGTCGGTGTCGGCCAGCAGGCGGTCGTTGACGAAAGGAAGATGACGTGTCGTGCTGTTGATAGCGTCGAAGGAGGCGCCGAGCGAGAAGACGAAACCGCCGCTTGACTGCAGTTCGTAGCCCACGCCGACGGTTGCGCCGCCATTGCCGATGGTGCGGAGTTGGTCGGTGCGATACTTGAGTGACGAATAGCCTACCCCAGCCGACGTATAGAAGAAATGGTCGGTTTGGGCGTTGACGGCAGTTGTAGCAAAGAGCCAGCAAGCCGTCAGCAGCAGTATCGTTCGAAGTAGTTTCATCCTTCCCACAATAAGGATGCAAAGATAGTGCAAACCGAAGACAATACCAAATTTATTTGAGTATTGTTGAGGTGCAGCCTATCTTGCGTTAGCAAAGATAGTGCAAACGAACACTGTTTCCGCCTATCTTGCGAAGAAAACCCCCTTTGACCAAGAAAGCCAAAGGGGGTTGGAGTATTGATGTTTTTTGACTGTTAGTGCGTAAATCTTATGCTTGTTTTGGAAGCAGCTTCACAACCTCGTCGGCGATGCGTGCGGCAGAGTCGCGCTGGGCGAGGGTGGTGATGCGCTGCTGAAGATGGTGCAGTCGTTCGTCGTTGTGGAGCAGAGTGAGAGCCGTAGGGACGAGCGTCTCGACGGCGTCGACATCCTTCACCATCAGGGCGGCATCGTGGTTGACCAATGCCACAGCGTTGTGTGTCTGATGGTCCTCTGCCACATTAGGAGAAGGAACAAGCACACAAGGTTTTCCAAGAAGACAAAGTTCTGAAATGGAACTTGCACCTGCACGCGAGATTACCAGATCGGCAGCCGCATAGGCATTGTCCATGCTCGAGATAAACTCAGTAGGATGGAGATTTGGCACCTCAGCCTGTTCGCCAAGACGTTTCATGATTTCATTATAGTAATACTTACCTGTCTGCCATAGTATCTCAACATCGGAATCACGGATTTCGTCAAGATGGTTCAGCACACTCTCGTTGACTGTACGTGCGCCCAGACTGCCTCCGATGATGAGTATGACCTTCTTGCCGGGATTGAGTCCGAAAGAAGCGGCTGCCTCGTTCTTAGAGATGGTAGTCTCGACAAGGGACTGACGGACAGGATTGCCCGTGAGGATGATTCTGTCCTTCGGGAAGAAACGTTCCATGCCTTCGTATGCCACACAAATCTTCCTGGCCTTCCTGGCAAGTGACTTATTAGTGACTCCGGCATAGGAGTTCTGTTCCTGGATGAGACAAGGCACTCCAAGGGAATATGCAGCATTCAGTGTTGGTGCAGAAGCATATCCGCCTACCCCGACTGCTACGTCAGGCTTGAATTCACGTATGATTTTCTTTACCTTGATGCGACTCTTGAGGAAGTCACAAAGCACGGAGATGTTCTTCGGGCTCCACAGAGGACGGATGAGCCCCCTGACAGGCAAGCCTATGATTTTATATCCTGCATCAGGTACTCTCTGCATCTCCATACGACCCTCAGCACCTATGAATAATATCTCTGCCTCAGGATGATCAGCCTTTACGGCATTGGCTATTGAGACTGCCGGGAAGATGTGTCCACCCGTACCGCCACCGCTTATTATGACCTTTAATCTCTGCATATCATGCAAATATAGTAAAAATTTTTTATTCCATACCAATACTGCTGAAATATTCGTTCGTTTCGTTAGAACTTATCTCTTCAGCAGGCTCCAGTCTCGTCTCACTGACCTTGTCTGCGTATCGGCTGACACTAAGTATCATTCCGATGTTGAAACTGGTTATCAGAATCGATGTACCACCCTTACTGATCAGTGGTAGAGTCTGTCCGGTCACTGGTAACATACCTACAGCCACACCCATGTTAATCAGTGCCTGGAGCACCATTATCATTCCCAGTCCCAGGACAAGATAGGCCGGGAAGAACCTGTCGCATTTCTGGGCAATCTTT
>CALEJM010000188.1 GCA_937898265.1 uncultured Porphyromonadaceae bacterium | reverse complement strand
TTGCTTACTTCAACAGCCTGTTTTACAGCGGTGACGCAGCAGAGTTTGGAGCAATAATGATTACCGATTTTTGCATCGCGGGAACCTACACATTGAAGGAATGTGATGCGGCGTGGGTTGTCGCCGAAGCGCGTCTTGAGGTCGCCGTTCTTCATCATTGCCTCCAATTCAAGTGAAGTGATGACACCAGGGTAGATGCCGTAGCCCAATTCCTCTTTTCTGTGGGCATCGAACATGTCGTAGCCTGTGGCTACTACAACGGCATCGGCTGTGAGTGTCTCGCCGTTAACCACTACCTCCCAGTTTTCACCCTTTCGGGTGAGACTGCTGACTTCGGCAGAGGTGCGTACGTTGATATTTTCGTGTTTGGTCTTTTCTATCAACTCGTTGGCAACCTCGCCAGCGTCGGCAAAGTTTGGAAAGAGTTTGTATTTATTGCTGATGTTGTTGCAGAGTGAGCTTTCTTTCTCAAGCAGTGTGACGCGGTGGTTTTGTGCCAATTGTGCTGAGGCTATGATGCCTGCAGGACCGCCGCCCACTACGATGATATGTTGTTTTGCTTGTTCCATCTCTTAAACTTTTAGATTTTGAGGTTGTTCTGGTGTAGGCAGTAGTTTGCCGTCAGTGCCTCTGTATTTGTTGTTAGGGTCGTAGGCAATGCCTATCTTGTCAAGCAGACGTTCGCATTGAACCTGATGAAGCTGCAGACCAAGTTCCCATGGGTCGTAGCCCAAGAGCAGACCTGCCATCTCCTCGTAGGTGAGCACGGGGATGCCGTAGCCTTCCTTGTCGTAGGTCTTGTTTTCCAACTCGGCGATGGTGTATTGCCATTTATCCATAAACATGGAGCAGCCAGGGCAGTTGGATACGATGAAATCTGGTTCGTATGGCTCCATCGACTCGAATTTCTTCTTTGTGTTGGCCACGGAGTAACCGCGGTTGGCTTGCACGAGGTATTGGCGGAAGCCGAAGCCGCAGCAGTGACGACGTTCTGGATAGTCGACTACCTCACCGCCCCAAGCCTCAATCATGCCAGCCAAAACGTATGGGAATTCTGCATTGCCAATACCTTTGGAAGGGAAAATCTTGGCGTAGTGGCAACCGATGTGTTCCACCACCTTCAGCGGTTTGCCGGTGCGGCGGTTCACAAGTTGGTATTTCATCTTCTCCTTCAGCTTGAAGCGGTTGTGGAAGATGATGTCGGAGGGGTGTGCTATGTTTTTTGGCAGATTGAACTCTCTGCCAGTGGTCTCTTTGAGGATTTTGCGTGTCTTTTCCAGCAGTTCTGGTTGCTCTTTCCACATCTCCACCATCTCGTTGAAGATGCCGAAAGAGGTGACACATGATGGCACGTAGTTTTCGTAGCCATCTTCGGTCATCAGGGCAAAGAGTCGCGCCACGATGGTCATCGTTGTCTGCAAAGGTACGACGTCGGTGTGATAGCCGATGCCTGTGCAGGTGTGTTGGTTCATCTCGTCTTTAATGTCTTTGCCGAGTTCGTTGCGCAGCATTCTGAGGAAGGCGGCTTCTGAACCGGGAAAGAATGTTTGACGGATGCAACTACGTTCGTAGAAGTAGTGGTCGTCGGCAATCTCTTTCTGATACTCGTTCCAAAATCGTTTTGCCATAATATATATATTGTATGAGAGTAGTGCTTTGTGTTGACGACTACTCTTCGTCGTATTCGCTATTGTAGGTAAAAACGCGGTCAAACAGTTCCGCGTTGTCGTTGATTCCGCTCTCTTTCTTTGAGTAGGTGTCAATGGCTTCAGCAAGTTCCATAGCGCCTGTAGCTTCAAAGATGCGGCGTATTTCGTCAAGGTTTTCCTTGCGGATTGTTCGTAGCGCGCCCGGACCATCTCCGTGATAGTTAGCGCCCAATTTGGGTGCTATATCCTTGATGTGGGTGCGATACCATTCCCAGATGGGACCTTGCTCTGGGTGACGTTCGGGTGCTACGCGGTCGGGGTGGACGCAGTAGCCAAGTTCAAGGATGTTGTTGACCAATGCCTCCTTGAGAGCAAACTGCTGGATGCCCTTTTCGCTGCTTGCAAAGTAGCCCATCTCTTGCGAGACCTTGCGAAGGATATTGATGATGGTGCCGGGGATATTGTTGCGTGGACAGCGGGTCTTGCATGACATGCATTGTCCGCAGTACCAGATGGTATCACTGCTGAGAAGTTTCTCTATCTCCTTTTCGTCCTGACGTTGAACGGTGTCCATGATTTTGCGGGGGTCGTAGTTGTAGAACTCTGCTGCAGGGCAGATAGCTGTGCAGATACCGCAGTTCATACAAGCTGTGAGACTCTCCTCAAAACGAACATCTTCGGAGATGAGTTTATATAGGTTTCCCATTTTTATGATTTTAAATAGAACCGAAGTTGCTATTCGTATTGAAGCGTGCTTCCAAACGACGGCAGAGCTTCGGTTCTTATTTTTTTTGATTACAAAACTGCTTTTACTTGTTCAGCAAATGCAGCGTTGCGGCGAGAACTTTCGCCGATGTTTATGACAACGGTTTCGCCTTGTTTGATTTTGTTTTCTTTGATTGCCTGATAGAAACCAGCCAAGCAGACTGTACCGGCAGGACCAATCATTGCATTTTTGTGGCGATAAACTTCTGCTGCGAAGTTTGGCAATTCAGATTCGAGAACACGAACGAAATCGCCTTCGCTCTTTTTGACAATTGGTGCCACCAAAGGATACATGCCCGGATTGGCAGCGTTGAGGATGGACACTTTTGTCTTGCTGCCGTCCACGGCTTTGAAATCTTTCTCGTAACCTTCTGGGAAGTTGTTGGCTTTTGCTTTTTCCCAAGCTTGAACCATTGGGTCGCAGAGATCTTGCTGCACGAGGAGCATGCGAGGCAGTTTGTAGTCGCCGTATGGGGCAATCTCGCGGATGCCTTTGTCGATGGCGATAGGGCCGGTGCCACCGGCAACGGCCTGCATGTAGACGTCAGGCATCTTGCCCAACTGACGGAGGAACTCCATTACCATGGTTTTCTTCGCTTCGATGCGGATAGGGTCGAAGTTGCCGAAGCTCATGAGTACGTTGTTTTTGGCAGCGTAGTCGGCAGCCTCGCCTTTAGCTTGTCCGTAGTTGCCTGTGGAGATCACCACCTTTTGACCTACCTTTTCAATCTCGCGAACTGAGTCTGGGGTGATGTTGTTAGGGGCAAAGTTGGTGAATTTCACACCTGCTTTGGCGCAGTAGGTAGCAAAGGCGGTTGCAGAGTTGCCTGTTGACGACACGCAATACTCCTTGATGCCATGCTCTTTGAACAAAGATGCGCCCAATGAGGCGGCTACGTCTTTCAGTGTGCCAGTGCCGCCGTTGAGGTCGTTGCGATAGGCATAGACCTTGCAGTCAACGCCGTTCTCCTTGGCAAACTGCTCAAGGAAATCCCACTCCTCGATGGGCACTGCGCCCTCGCAGAGAGACACGATGTTCTCTTTGTTTTCGAGTGGGAGTACGTCGAAGTAGTGCCAGAAACTGTCAATCTCTTTGCCTGGCAGTTCCTTAAGGAAGTCGTAGTTGTTGTCGTAGGTCACTTCGCCATGTTTGCAACCACACTCGGGGCAGGTCTGCCCGAGGGCAAACCATTCCGAGAATGTGTTGACTACGTGACCGCATTGACGACACGTGATTTTATGGCTCATTGTGTTATGCTTTGTTGATGAGATTCATGTTAGGCATCTCTTTGCGATATTCGCCACGAGCAAGTTTGCCTTTGATTTCGTCGAATACGTTGATAGTGCGTTCAACGTGCTCGAGAGTGTGGGCAGCTGTTGGGATGATGCGGAGCATGATAACGCCTTTTGGCACAACAGGGTATGTTACGATAGAGCAGAAGATGTTGTGATTTTCGCGGAGGTCAACAACGAGGTTGGTACCTTCTTCAACACCACCTTGGAGGTAAACAGGAGTTACAGGTGACATGGTGTTGCCGAGGTCGAAGCCACGCTCTCTCAAGCCTTTTTGGAGTGCGCGAGCTACGGTCCAGAGTTGTTCGCGGAGTTCTGGGCGAGTCTGGAGGAGTTCGAGACGTTTTTGAGCGCCTTTTACCATTGGCATTGGGAGTGATTTTGCGAAGATCTGTGAACGCATGTTGAAGCGGAGGTGGTCAACGATTTCGCGCTCTGAAGCAACGAATGCGCCGATACCAGCCATACTCTTAGCGAAAGTAGCGAAGTAGATATCTACGCCGTCTTGAACGCCGAAGTGGGTGCCAGTACCAGCACCTTTAGGACCCATGGTGCCGAAGCCGTGAGCGTCGTCAATCATGAGACGGAAGCTGTGGCGTTTCTTCAACTCGCAGATTTTGTCCAAAGCACCGAGGTCGCCGGCCATGCCGAACACACCTTCAGTGATAACCATGATGCCGCCTTTGCCGCCCTCTTTCTCGATATATTTCTCAGCCATGCCGATCATTTTCTCACACTTCTCGATATCGTTGTGTGGGTAAACGAAGCTCTTGCCGCCTTTTGCTTTGTGGAGGAAGATACCGTCCATGATGCAAGCGTGGTCTTCTGAGTCGTAAACGATGACGTCGTAACGTGAGCACATAACGTCGATGATAGAAACCATGGCTTGGTAGCCGAAGTTCACGAGGTAACCTGCTGGTTTGTCAACGAAATCGGCGAGGTCTTGTTCCAACTTCTTGTGGTGGATGGTATCACCGCTCATCATACGGGCGCCCATTGGGTAAGCCATACCATATTGTGCGCAAGCCTCAGCGTCAGCTTTGCGAACCTCTGGGTGGTTGGCCAAGCCGAGGTAGTTGTTCAAACTCCAAACGAGCACGTCTTTGCCGTTGAAGCGCATGATTGGGTTGATTTCACCTTCAAGTTTTGGGAACATGAAGTATCCATCAGCGTTGCCTTGGTATTGACCAAGTGGACCTGGGATGGATTTGATGGTTTCGAAAATGTCTCTCATTGTTTTTGAGTTTATATTGTTTGACTTTATTTTTCAAGGATTTGGCCTTGCTTGACTATCGGGTTGCGGTAGATGTGCACACCACTCCACAATAACCCATAATCGTTGCAAAGGTACGATTTTTCCTTTGTTTTCTCTTTTTCTTGAGTGCTAAATTTTTCAATTCTTTCTTATATATTTGTATTGGTATTTAGAAATTAGAGTTTTATGGTGTATGGCTGATGTGGTTTGTCGGCGAATGCTCTGATTGAATAGTCTTAAAATGTGCCTTTTAGGCGTTAAAATTTGGTTAGTTTGTCAATTTGTGGTAACTTTGCAACTCTTTGCGCATTTTCAAGTTTTGTCCCCTGGGATCAAATAAATGGGGTAGTGTGCAGAGAATTAAGTGTTTGAAAAAGAAATACAAAATAATAATTATGAGTAAAAAATTATTGCTTTGGATGATGGTGGTGACCCTATTCACCTCCATGACAACCTCGGCTTGGGGTCAGGTCACTGCGCCGCTGACCGAGGATTTTGAAGCAGGGTGGCCTACAACGTGGTCCCAAGATCCCGCAACGGCGCCGTCCACATGGAGCGTTGGTAATAATCTGCTTGCCAATGTCAACCCCTTTGGCGGCAGTGCCTACCTTGCTCTCTATGCCACCACACAGCAGCAAGCCGTGAAGGCCGTATTGCCACTTGTGGACATGTCTAATACCACAACACCAGAACTCACATTCCGTAGAGTTCAGAAAGCACGCGGTGCCGTTACGGGCTATGCACGCGACACGCTGAAAATCTATGGACGTACTGCGGTCAACTCCCCTTGGCTATTGCTCCAGACCATTGACAGCGAGGCGGCTACATGGACACTGACCACCGTCGACCTCTCCTTTCTTGTCGGCGGAACAATGCAAGTAGCCCTTGAGTATGTCTTTGGCGGCGTCATGGGTATTGCCATCGACAACCTACATATGGGCGACCCTTCTCAGTGCATCGTGCCAAACGGACTCCAAGCCTATC
>CALEJM010000187.1 GCA_937898265.1 uncultured Porphyromonadaceae bacterium | reverse complement strand
GTTGGAAGTTCATTAGGAAGTCCAATATAATCTTTTGTTCTATCAAATGTGACATCTCCATTGAGATCCATTGCATATAAAAATGAGAATAAGGAAATTAGGATAAAAATTGATTTCTTTAAAACCATTTTTGTAAATGAATTATATATTAATATAAATGTTTATTTCAAGAAATCGTCGAAGTAACGAGTAATCTTCTCGTGGAGGTGAGGACGGTCTGGACCGATGACATTATGCTCATGCTCTGGATAGACGAAATAGTCGATTTGAGTGTCGGCATCTACGCAAGCCTTGAGCATCAGCAGACTGTGTTGCCAAACAACAACAGGGTCAACGGTGCCATGAATGAGCAAGAGACGTCCTCTGAGATCGCCCGCACGGAGAGTGAGGTTAGCGTTTTTGTAGCCTTCGGGGTTCTCCTCTGGAGTGTCCATATAACGCTCGCCATACATGATTTCGTAGCGTTCCCAGTCAATCACAGGACCACCTGCAACGCCCACTTTGAACACGTCAGGATAGGTGAGCATGAGGTTGGTGGTCATGAAGCCGCCGAAACTCCAGCCGTGAACACCGATGCGGTCGCTGTCAACGTAAGGAAGTGATTGCAGATAGCGTACGCCAGTCATTTGGTCGGCCATCTCGTTCTTGCCGAGGTTGCGGTGGATAACGCTCTCAAACTCGTGGCCACGACCCGCGCTTCCTCGGTTGTCGAGGGTGAAGACGATATATCCACGAAGTGCCATATAGATATCCCAACCACGCATGCCATACATCCAGTTGGCAGTAATCATCTGTGCGTGAGGACCACCATAGACATAGATTACCGTAGGATATTTCTTCGTTGGGTCCATGTTCGGTGGGGTTACGATGCGGTAGTTGAGTTCGGTCTTGCCGTCGTCAGCCATCAGTTTGCCGATGCGAACGTCAGGCAGTGTGTAGCCAGTATAAGTGTCTTTGGCTGTCAGGAGATGTTTTACCAACTTGCCGCTTTTGGTGTCGTAGATGTCAAGAGAACGAGGCACGTCAGGACCGGTGAAGTTGTCGATGATATATCTGCCGTCGCCACTCAGTTGGGCATTGTGAACACCGTAGGCTTGGGTCAGACGCGTCATTTTGCCTGTGGCAAGTTCCACTCTCCAGATATGACGCTCAAGACCATCCACCGACTTGGCGTTGGCATCGCTTGTCGTAGCTTGGAAGATGATGCTCTTACCGCCGTCGGCAAAGCCCAAGACATCGGTCACCATCCAGTTGCCCTTTGTCAGTTGACGCACCATGACACCACGGATATTGAAGAGGTAGAGGTGGTTGAAACCATCTTGACAACTTTGACGAACGAAGAGTTCGTTGTTGTTAGGCACGAAGGTGATAGGGTTTTGAGGTTCAACGTAACGAGGGTCGGTAAACATAAGCACACGATTGCCTTTGCCTGTGGTCACATCGTAACGAACGAGGTAGCAAGTGTCTTGTGCTCGGTTTACCTCGTCAATATATAGATAATGTCCGTCGGGACTCCAAGCCAGGTTGGTAAGGAATTTCTCTTTTGGCAGTCCGGTCTTGAGCCAAACGGTCTTGCCGCTTTGCACATCGTAGACGCCTACGGTCACGTGATGACTCTTCATGCCAGCCATAGGGTAGTGGACTGGATTGTTTTTAGCCACACGGGCATCGATGGTGATGATTGGATATTCAGGTACCATGCTCTCGTCCATGCGGTAGAACGCGAGACGCTGACCATCTGGCGACCAGAACAAACCTTTCGAGATACCAAACTCGCGTTGGTGTACCTCGGTACCACAAACAACGCCGTCTTTTGTCTCGTTGGTCACTTGGATGGAGTCGCCGTCGGTCTTGGCAATCCATACGTTCTGACCTTTGGTCATCGCCATCAAACCACTGGCAGCGGCCCACTCCTGACGTTCGCCGTTGGCACGCATGCGCTTCACAGCTTTCATGGTGTTGAGGTCGAGGTCTACGAGCCATTTGTCGAGGGTGAAGGTCACGACAGCAACATTCTTGTTGAGAATGGCATGACGAGGCATCGATTTGTAACTCTGTATGCCGATAGCCTCGAACGCCTTGTTCACCTCTTGTAGGGTGATGCGACGGTCGGACTTGCCGGGTTTCGACAACACAATCGTGTCGCCACTCAAGGAGTAGTAATAACTGCCACACCATTGCAGTCCGCGAATGGACTTAGGCACGAAACGGCTGTAGGTCTTGCCGCCTGGGATCAGGTCGTGGAGTGTGAGTTCTTTCTGCTGAGCAAATGTTGTCATTGTAGCAAATATGCAAAGGGTCATGACGAGCACCTTTTTGCAGAGTTGAGAGATATTCATAAAGTTGTTGATTGAGTCTGTTACAAGATTTCGGCGATGATGAAATTGCTGCCGCCGATGAAGATGAAGTCTTTTTCTGAGGCATCGCGTCGAGCTGTCTCCAGCGCCTCTTTGACCGTAGGGTAGCATGTGCCTTGGAGTCCGTACTCCTTTGCTTCTTCCAGCAACACCTCGGCAGGCAGAGCGCGGGGAATCTGTGCTTGGGTGAAATAGTAGACGGCATCCTTTGGAAGCA
>CALEJM010000186.1 GCA_937898265.1 uncultured Porphyromonadaceae bacterium | reverse complement strand
TGTAGAAAACCTGCAAGACATTGAAAATGAGGGCGAAGTATATGAATCAATGGAAGATATTTGGCCGGACTATCCTACCAAGGAAGACTTCTTCTTTAATGATGAAGAGTATTAGTCAAACCACCTGAAATCTCGGTTTCGGGATGGGCTAAATTGATATAAAAACATATGGCGCAAAAACAGAAAAAGTGGGTATTTTTACTGTCACTTCTTCTTGTGTCTATAGCGATGAATGCGCAATTTGATGCGCAATTCAACCAATATTGGTACGATCATACCGTAGAAAACCCTGCTGCCGTTGGCGAACGACAGATGATGCAGGTCTCTTTATTGCAACGAAACCAATGGATAGGTATAAAAAATGCACCTATCACAACACTGCTCTCAGTGAACGCACCCTTCAAAATGCGAAAGCATAACGCGGCGCATGGCGTGGGACTGCAATTCAAGAGCGATGTGCTGGGCATATTCGCCAATCAGTATATTACTGCTGAATATGCCTACAAGTTCCAACTCGGAAAAGGCGTCTTTAGTGTAGGCACCAATGTTGGAGCTGTCAACATCATCTGCTACGGCGACAGTGTTAGATTGGTAGAGAGTGAATATCACACCGCAAACGATCCCGCCATCCCAACCGGAAAGAAATCCGGCGTCGGATTTGACCTCGGACTCGGATTGTGGTACTCAGGTGAGAATTGGCACGCTGGCCTCTCGGCTACGCACCTGCCGAAAATCAAAATCCATCTCGGAGAAAACACGATTTTCAGAATCTCACCAATGTATATGGCCTCGGGCGGCTATGATTTCAAATTGAAATCGCCCGACTACCGTATCAAAACAAGTGCTCTCGTCTCAACCGATTTGAGAACTTGGGACTTTCACGCCACCGCGCTTCTCTCCTATCAAGAGAAGTATTGGGGCGGACTTTCAGGTCGAAGAAATGGTTTGGGAGTGGTGTTCGGAACGAACTTCTTCAAGGGACTAACCCTTGGATACACCTACGAACTTCCGCTCGGCAACCGAATGTTGAGATTTACCTCTGGCTCGCACGAAGTCTATGTGGGTTACGAATTCAACTTCATGGGCGGACGCGGCGACCAATCGTATAAAAGCGTGAGGTACTTGTAACAAACTAAGAAAATAATAAATAACAAAACGTGTAAAAACATTAGATTTTTTACCAATATGAAAAAACAAATTTCATTTGTAGCTGCCTTGTTAGCAGCGATTTTGGTGATAACGGGTTGCTCCAAGCAAAACGGTGTCCTCGTTGGTATCTATGAAAAGACCAAACCTGAGACAGCACCTTATGGTATGGTGTTTGTTCCAAGAGGTTCTTACAACATGGGTTCTAACGACCAATCAATTACTTGGGCGATTCAACCAACCCAGAAAACTGTGTCTATCGACGCATTCTGGATGGATCAGACCGAAATCACCAATGGTGAGTACAGACAATTCGTTTATTGGGTACGCGACTCTATCTGCCGTCTCAACCTCGCTCGCATGAGTGATGAAGACGAAGCTGGTAAGTTCTTCAAAGAGGTGTTCCAACCAGGTTCTGACGAACCAGACACCGTGCTCAACTGGAAAACGAAAATTCCTTGGAATGTAAAATACAACGAGGAAGACGAGTACGAAATGGAGAAATACGAGGCTGTTAACAAAATGTTCTACACAGGTAGAGACCGCATTGAAGGCAAACAACTCAATGCTCACGTTCTCATCTATCAATATACCTATGTGAACTACGACCAAGCTGCCCTCATTGAAAACGCTTACAACCCTTACACTGCAGGCTACAATGCAAATGCAATGGTTCGCGTTGACAGCGCATGGATGGGCGAAAACGGTCGCATCTGTGACACCGTATTGGTAAAACCTCTCCGCAACCGCAGCGATCTCATCGGCCGCAGAATCATCAACATCTATCCTGATACATTGTGCTGGATGCGCGAGTTCACCTATAGCTACAACGAACCAGCTATGATGAATTACTTCTCACACCCAAGCTTCGGTGAGCACCCAGTAGTTGGCGTATCATGGAACCAAGCTGTTGCTTTCTGTCACTGGCGTTCAAAAATCCATAAAGACGCTCACTTGACCTATGCAATGGAGTATCGTTTGCCAACAGAAGCAGAATGGGAATATGCAGCTCGTGGCGGTCGTCACTCAGCTATGTATCCTTGGGGCGGTCCATACATCCGTGACCACAAAGGTTGCTTCATGGCTAACTTCAAACCAATGCGCGGTAACTATACAGAGGACGGTTATATGATTGCTTGTAGAGTAGCTCTCTTCGATCCTAACGATTACGGCTTGTTCGATATGGCAGGTAACGTTTCAGAATGGACCTCTACTTCTTATGACCAAGAACTCAACGTATTCACTCACGATATGAACCCAAGCTACGAGTACAAATCAACTCGTAACGATCCTTCAACCATGAGACGTAAAGTCGTTAAAGGTGGTTCATGGAAAGATGTAGGCGCATTCCTCCAATGCGGCTATCGTGACTACGAATACCAAAACCGTCAACGTTCATACATCGGTTTCCGTTGCGTTCGTTCATACATTGGTAAATAATCTCATACTATAGAAAAATAAAAAAACAAAACATATTATGTCAGCTAAAACCGCCCCACAGGCAAAAAAGCAATCTGGCTTCAACAAGTGGTATAACAGCCCAGCAGGCCAGCGCACAGTAGGCATCGTTTACTCATTGGGTGCCGCAGTTGTAATCATTGGTGCATTGTTCAAAATTCAGCACTGGCCAGGTGCAAGTGTTATCTTGACTCTCGGTATGTGTACAGAGGCTTTCTTGTTCACAATCGGTATCTTCGAAAAACCACACCCAGATTATAAATGGAACAAAATCTTCCCAGCTCTCCTCAGCGACGAAGAATCTGTTGGTATTGACGTAACAAAAGGTGGCGTTCTTGGTGGCGCTGCTAACGCTATGGGTTCAGTTGATACAAACGTTGAAGGTAAACTCGAAGAGTCAGACGCTAAGAAACTCTCTGAAAGCATCAAAGCTCTCAGCGAAACCGCTTCTGGTTTGAGAAATATCTCTGACGCTGTTGCTGCAACTGGCGACTATACAAGAAACATTCAAAGCGCTTCAAGCTCATTGGCTGGTATCGCTGAGCAACAAGCTACTCTTAAAAATGTTTCTTCAACATTGGCTGAAGCTTACAGAACAATCTCTGCAAGTGCTAACGAAACTGTCAACCTCGACAGAAACCTCAAAGCTATCAACTCTGTTTACGAAATGCAATTGAAAGGTGCTCAAGCTCAAGCTGATGCATTCAAAGCTCAAATTGCACAAGTTGAGGCTGTTACCGATAGCATGTCACAATTGCAGAACTTGGTTAACGGTACTGCTGCCGACTTCACAACATACAAACAGGCAACCGAACAATTGGTACAAAAAGTTACCGATCTCAACAGCGTATACGGCAACATGTTGAACGCTATGCGCCACTAATCCTTACTCATTGACTAACGTTTAATCTATAAACAAGTAAACTATGAGTGGTGCTAAAAACTGTCCGGAAACCCCGAGACAAAAGATGATCGGCATGATGTGTTTGGTGCTGACTGCTATGTTGGCATTGAACGTGTCTGCTGATATCTTGAAGGGTTACCAGAAGGTGGATGACTCGTTGCATGCAACAATCAACTCCGCCGAAGATCGTAACGAAATCTTGATGGCTCGCATCGCTGCTCGTAACGAAGAAAATCCTGCGAAAGTAGGTGAATGGTACGAGCGCGCTAAGGAAGCCACCGCCAAATCTAACGAACTCTTTGATTACATCAAGAACTTCAAATATGAAATCTTGAAAATTGCTGATGGTGCTAAAGCTGACCCAGAAGGCGTAAAAGTAGGTGCTCAAGACAATACTCACGCTGCACACGAGTACGCTATCACCAAAGGCAACTACAAAGAGTTGAAGAAGAAGATTGAAGAATATAAACAATACGTAACTGAAGCTTTCCGTTTGAGTCTCGCTGCTGAAGACCAATCAAAAGCTGATACCTACGAATTGCTTTTCTCAACTGCAGAAACAAAGAACCGCGAGGGTGAAAACATCGCTTGGGAAATGTCTATGTTCTCAGAGATGCCTCTTGCTGCTTCAATCACCATGTTGTCAAAATATCAAGGTGATATCCGTTCTGCTGAAGCTGACTTGATTCAATACTTCATGTCTCAAACCGAGGCAAAAGACTTTAAAGTGAACTCTATCGAGGCTGTTGTCATCCCAGAATCTAAGAACGTTGTGTCTGGCGGTCAATATCGCGGACGTATCATTCTTGCTGCTGTCGATACAACTGCTACTCCAAGAATCGTAGTTGGTGGCTCAGAGTTGAAAGACCCAAAAGGTAACTTCTCTTTCGGTGCATCAGGCATCGGTGACCACAAGATTCAAGGTACACTTTATGTGAAAGATCCTGTAACAGGTGAGGATGTTGCCTACAACTTCTCTGATGATTACACTGTAATGGCTCCAGCTGTTACAATCGCTAACACCGAGATGAACGTTGTTTACATGGGCTACAGCAACAAGATCAGTATCTCAGTTCCTGGTATTCCAAGTGAGAAATTGAGCGTAAGCTGTCCAAACGCTACTTTGACCAAAACTGGTAGCGGTACCTATGTTTGCTCTCCTAAAACCTACCAAGACGTAGTAATCAGTGTTTCTGCAACAGTTGATGGCAAAACATCAAGCTTCGGTTCACAAAAGTTCCGCGTAAAAACATTGCCTGACCCAACAGCATTCTTGCGTTTCAAAGATGCTAACGGCAACTACGTTCTTTACAATCCTAACGTAAACAACAAGCACAAACTTACTCGTGGTAACCTTGGCGAAGCTGAGATGATTGCTGAGTACGCTGACGGTTTGTTGCAAGCAACCTTCAAAATCCAAAGCTTTAACTTGTTGCTCTCTGACGGTCGTGGCGGTTTCACAACCACACAATCTGACGGTCCTAACTTCACAAGTGCACAACGCAACAACTTGATGAAAGTTAAATCAGGTACCAAAATCTTCTTCGATAAGATTAAGGTTACTGGTGCTAAGAGCACAACTTTGGCTTTCCCACCTATTGACTTACCATAAAAAATTATAGCCCTATGAAATCGGTAAAATTTTATTTGGTCGCTGCTGCAATGACTTTCTGCAGCATGAGCATGAAAGCTCAAGAAATCTTCTCTTCATACTCTATTGAAGACGACGAAGAGGAAGTAGCAGTTAAAGAAGTGAAGGTTAAAGAAAAACTCTCTGCTGACAGCACTCAACTTTTCTTTGACAATCTCGGTGGTTTGAACCGCATCATGCCAAAACCAGAAGAGGTTCAAGCTCGCATCATCAAGATCAATCCTCGTATTGACGATATCGCTTGGAGCAAAGCTGTTCTCCGTGTAATCGACTTGCGCGAGTTGCAAAACCGTCCTCTCTACTACCCAGTAGAAGACCTCGCTCCAGAGTCACAGAAGAACTTGTTCTCAATCATCTTTGCTCACGTATTGGATGGTTCAATCAAGGCTTACAAGTCTCAAACCAACATGGAACAAACCTATGTTCCTACCTTTACAAAAGAGAACCTCTTCAACGTTGAAGAGTTCCTTGAGGCTAATGATTTGACCTACTATGAGGGTATCTACGACAAAGTAAACTACTTGACACCTGGTGTAACTAAATACTACATCAAGGAAGTATGGTACTTCAACAAAGCAACATCAACAGTTAACAACAAGATTTTGGCCATCGCCCCAATCTATGATGAGAACTACAACTCACGTTCAGACATCCGTACCGGTGTTTGGTTCTGGGTTCCATTTGATGACTTGCGTCCATATCTCCAACAAGAGTTCGCTTTGGTAACCGGCCGCAACACAACTCCTCTGATTGACTTTGACAACTTCTTGGTAAGCCGTCAATTCAATAGCTACATCATCAAAGAGTACGATGCTCTCGGCTATGATATCGATAGAAATATTGATGATCCAGATCTCATCCGTGAGAGACAAAACCGCGTAGAATTGGAAATCCTGAACTTCGACGAAGACCTCTGGCAATACTAATTCTCTCGAGTTAACTAATATCTAAAAAACTCCTGTGGTTTTTTCCGCAGGAGTTTTTTTATTTTTTCTCTCTCTTGTTTTGTAGTATTAAAAAAACGCGTATATTTGCAAACTCAAAGTAATATAAGGCTCATAACGCTGTGTCATGTGGCTAATCCCGTTGATTTCAGTGTTTTGAGTGTTTAATAGTGAGTAAACAAATTAACTATCCATACAAGTATTTTATGAAAAAAACTGCTTTGTTAGTGTTGTCGCTTCTTTTTTGCGCAACTACTATGTTTGCTGAGCGCAAGGAGCAGGTGAAAATTGAGCGAATCGAGCCTGATTCAACCAATTTCACTGTTACTGGCTATCGCGTAAAAGCAAATCACTGGTCTTTGATGTTGAATGCCGGTATCGGTATCTTCGACGGTGACCAAAAACAAAACTTCAATGTTATTTGGCCAAGAGGTGATGTAAAATTCTCTCTCAACGCCAATGTAGAGTACACCTTCAACCCACGTTGGGGTATGTATTTGAACTACTTCTACAACCCTTATGCTGGTGTATCAAGCTACCGCAACGAGGACTCTGCCTTCCATGACAAAATCTATCCTGCGTCACAAGGCAATGCTATGTACTTCAACGGTGTTAACCACGAAGCTACATTGGGTGTTTCTTTGAACATCTTGAACTTGTTCTATCGTTGTCGTCGTCAAACTTGGAACTGGTATGCTAACGCCGATTTCGGTGTGTCATTCTATAATGTAGAAGCATTCGAAGATGAGGACTTCCAAAACAGAATTGACGAAATCCTCCTTGAGGACGGCAAGACAACTGTCAACCCTAACATCCTTTGGAAAGAAGACCGCAAAGGTCGTTCAATCTCTATGGGTATCGGTACTTCTTTGGAGTACACTCCAACAGATTGGTTGGCTATCCTCTTGAACACTCAATATCGTTTCCACCACCAAGACACCTACGAGATGTCTGCAAAAGGTAACAGCGATGACGCTGTATTCTATGCTGGTCTCGGTTTGCGCTGGAACATCGGTAGCGTAAAACACAAAAACCGCAACCACGTTCGCAACATGTCAATGTGTCAATGGGAACCAGAAATTGGTGCTGAATTGGCTCGTCGCAATGCTGCTCGTCTTGACAGCCTCGAACCACGTGTTAAAGCTCTTGAGGACGACGTTAACGACTTGAAACCACGCGTTAAAGCCCTTGAAGACGACATGGACAAACTCCGTGACTCTGATGAGGACGGTGTACCTGATATCCGCGACCGTCATCCTAACACACCAAAAGGCACTCCAGTTAACTACTACGGTGAGCCTGTTGACAACGTAAACACCAACAACTCTGATTTTGCTTCTATCTATTTCGCTACAGCTAAGAACATCCTCAACGATGCTGCTCACGCTGAAATGGCTAAAGCTGCTCGCGTTCTCTATGAGAACCCTTCATACAAATTGGAGATTCACGGCTATTGCGACGAACAAGGTGTTCCTAAGTATGCTAACCAAAAATTGTCAGAACGTCGTGCACAAGTTGTACGTGACGCTTTGGTTAAACAATACGGCGTATCACCAGATCGTATCGTGAAAGTTCAAGGTCACGGTTCTGTAGCTGGTCCTTCAACCGACTACTTGCCAAACCGTCGTACCGACATGGTATTGGTTCGCTAATACAAACTTACATAATATACGAAAGCCGCTTGAGTCATCAGGCGGCTTTCGCTGTTTTATGACGTTGTTGTTTCTTCATGAATGATATTCTACGCGAATTAAAATTCATTGAAAAAAAGGCCTCCAGATTATTGCTTCTAATAAAATAAAGTGTATTTTTACACCCGAAATAAGTCTTGTCAATTTGACGATGGCGAATGTATTTCAAAAATCTTACCGGCGAAACTTAAGGGTTCCGTTTTGCCCCTAAGATTACTAAATTCAAAAAGAACCCAACAACTTGATTAATCCATTTTTAATATGAAAAAAATTACTCTTGTAGTAGCTTTTTTGTTTGCTATGGTTTCTGCTTCTTTTGCTCAAACCCTCGACTATTATGGCTACTCTTTTGATGCTACTCAGCCAAGTGCTAACACCGTTACTTTGCCTTGGACTGAACACTTCAATGTTCCTGCAGCCTTCTCCAACTGGTTCGCTATCGACGGTGACGGCGATTACTACAATTGGAATCTTTGGGACCCAACAGATCCAGAATTTACATCTGATATCTACGGTGTGCTTGGAGCCTCAGATCAATTCGTGTTGTCAGCATCTTATGATGACTACTATGGTGATGCATTGTTCCCAAATAACTGGTTGATTAGTCCAATCATCCCTGCTGGTGCTACCAGCTTGTCATGGTATGCTTCTGCAATCGATCCAGATTTCTCAGCTGAGCACTATGCTGTTTACATCATCCCTACAACAACAGACCTCGCCACTTTCGTAAGCAACCCAACTGCTGCCAATATGGTGTATGAAGAGACCTTGTCATCAGATGTTTGGGTAACCCATAACGTCTCATTGGCAGCATGGACCAACCTATCATTCCGTATTGCTATCCGTCACTTCAACTGTTCTGACCAATATGTCTTGATGTTTGACGAAATTTCAGTTGCTGGTTCAGCAGTAGGACCAGACAATCCTGACCAACCAGATCAGCCAGACCAACCAACCGCTGTAGAAAATGCTACTGTTGAGACGTTCAACATCGTTCCAAACCCTGCAGTTGACGTTGTGACCCTCGTTGGCATCAACAATGAGATGGTAACAGTTTATGACGCAGCTGGTCGTCTTGTCCTTTCACAGTTGTCAAATGGCACTTTGAACGTATCAAGCCTCGAAAGCGGTGTCTATGTTGTTAAAGCTGGTGACAAAGAAAGTCGTTTGGTAGTAAAATAATCTATCACTCAAATAAACAAAAAGAGAGGCTCGCTGAGTCTCTCTTTTTTTGTTTCTATGAAGTAGTTTTAGTTAGATGCCGCGTCTGCGAAATTCAGCGCAAGTGATTGCAGTGGCAATAGCCACGTTCAATGATTCGGTCACATTTTCTGCTGCGTAACTTGGAATGAGGAGCGCGTTGTTGACATACTGTGCCACAGCGTCGGAAATGCCGTTGCCCTCGTTGCCCATCACGATGATGCCGTTGGATAAATCGGTAGTGTAAATGTCTTTGCCGTTGAGCATCGTGCCAAAAACCGCAATCTTGTTGGCTTTGCAGTGTTCAAGCACAGGCAGAAGGTCGGTATAGACAATGTTCGTATGTGCAAGAGCTCCCATGGTAGCTTGTACGACCTTGGCGCTAAAAACATCGGCGCAGCCATGACTGCAAATGATGTTGCGTATGCCAAACCAGTTGGCAGTACGAATGATGGTGCCTAAATTGCCTGGGTCTTGAACGTCGTCAAGCATCAGCGTCAACTGATTGGTAAGCATTTCCAACGAAAACTCCCTTTGAGGAATGCGGAGGAGGGCAAGAGCGGAGGGTGGAGTAGTAAGCGAAGATACACCCTTCAGTTCCTCGGTGTTGTCCATAACAATCAGTTCTTGGACGTTCACTTGGTGCTCGTTGTTGAAAGGCTCAGCGGTGCGTATGAGCAGTTTGCATTCGAAATGTGGCAGCAGTTCGCCAATCAGTTTTCTGCCTTCTGCAACGAAGAGACCATGCTCGTTGCGAAATTTCTTAAGATGCAACGAATTAATCAATTTGCTTTTTGCTTTTGAGATAACCATTTTTCGACCGATTTTTTGCCCTACAAAGGTACATTATTTCGGGCGAATTGCTTATATTTGTGGCAATTTTCTATTAGTGTATCTTTACGCATACTATACATGTCGAAATTAGGCAAAATATTGATGTTTGGCATTCTGCTGTTGCTCCTTTCGAGCTGCCGCCTGACTCGCTACGTGCCTGAAAATGAGACGTTGTTGAATAGAAATAAAATCAAAGTTGACAATCCCGAAGTAGAAGCCGACGAATTGTCAAACTACATACTTCAATCTCCGAACAACTACTTCTGGAGCATTGCAAGAGTAAAACTTGGTCTTTATAGTGCCTCAAAAAGCGACACAACGAAGTGGATTAACCGTTGGTTGCGCAAAGTTGGCGAGCCGCCAGTGATTTATGACGAGTCTCTGACCCTCTCTTCGCGCGAAAACCTCACCAAGATGATGCATAACAAAGGCTATTGGAATGCCACTGTTGATGTGAAGACCAAGGTTAGACATCGCAAAACCAACGTCTTCTACTCCATCATCACCAACGAGCCTTATACCATCGGTGAATACTACGTCTACATCCCAGACTCTGTAGCCAATAGTTTTGTTGCTGCCGATAGTGTCAATGCGTTGAAACCCGGTGATTTGTTTGACGTTGACCTCTTGAACCAAGAGCGTGAGCGCGTCACAAAATTGCTTCGTCGGCGTGGCTACTACAACTTTCAGAAAGAATGGGTTGGTTTCTTGGCTGATTCCACGATGAGCGATAATAGGGTAGGTGTGCTGATGACCCTTCAGCCGCAATATATTGCCGACTCAGTTCAAGAAGTCATCTTCCGTCGTAAAACCGTTGACAATATCGTTATCTACTGTCTGTCAGGTAGAACCTTGCAGGGTGTTGACCCCGACACCGTATTCATGGATGGTGTGACAATCATCTACGATAGTCCGAAGCACGCCTTCCGTCCTAACATGCTGGCAGAGAAAATCTCCATCATGCCCCACTCGCTGTACAACGAACGGCTTGTTCAGCGCACTTATGAGAACCTCAGCAGTCTCTATGCTGTTAAATATGTGAGTGTCTCCTTCGATGATATCTCCGATGACCTCCTTCGCTGCGTTATCTACATTTCTCCTGAGAATCGACACGGATATACGATTGAATTGGAAGGTACCAACTCCAATGGTAATATCGGCATCGGCGCTAATATCGACTACGTCAACAAGAATATCTTCCACGGTGCAGTATTCTTTTTCGGCGGCAAAGGCGATCACGCCCTGATGCTTACCGGTCTCGGAAAGCTGATCCAGACGTTCCTTGGTAACGAAGCGAATTTGTGTATCCTGCTTTTTTGCTTCTCTTTTGATTTTATTATCATTTAAATTAGAATGTAAATTAGATATATTTTTTATTAACTGTTCTGATTCTTCTATATGGATTAATTTATGAACTGTATTTTATGGAATTTG
>CALEJM010000185.1 GCA_937898265.1 uncultured Porphyromonadaceae bacterium | reverse complement strand
GATGACACTGACTTTAGGCATATTGAAGTCTATCGTAACGGTGCTTTGTTGCTGTTGATACGAATTTCAACACGGCGGTTCTTGGCACGTCCCTCCTCAGTGTCATTGGTATCAATAGGTTCGCTGCTTCCCTTACCATCGGTGGTTATGCGTTCTTCTTTGACACCCAATCTGATGAGCGCCTCTTTGAGCGCGTTAGCGCGGTCAAGACTGAGTTGCTTGTTTAAAGCCACAGAGCCTGTGTTGTCTGTGTGACCAACGATATGAATCGTCACACCGCTGTTTTGAGTCAGGAATTCAAACAGGTGTTGGATGTCGCTGTATGAACGTGATTCTATGACTGCAGAGTTCGTAGCAAAGTAGAGGTTGTTCAAAACAATGCTGTTGCCTTCCGTTGCAGGATGTAGAGCAATGAGGATAGAGTCGGTGTTGGCGTTGATATGGTCTGTGTAAAATAGGTACCCCTTTTTACGTGCATCTATACCTTTGATTCCTTCTTCAGGCAAAAATGCAGTAAACGTACCGTCGCTTTTGTCAGATAATGACTCAAAAATCTTGGTTTTACCGTCGGAATCAAAGATTTCAATGAAGGCAGAGAGCGGTTTGTTGTTGTCAGCATCTACAATGCGACCATAGACACAGTGCATCGTTTGAGGTTTGGCTTCTTCGGGAAGATCTATTTCATAGATATCGTATCCATTAGCACCCATCTCTATCTTGTTGGAGGCAAAGTAAGCTTTATCGCCTGCAGCTGTAACCACGAAACTCATCTCATCGCCTGAGGTGTTGATTGGATAACCAATGTTCTTGGGCTTGCTCCATTGTCCATTTTCTCGACGTGAATAGAAGATATCGTTTTGTCCTAATCCAGGGTGACCCTTTGAGGCAAAATAGAGTGTCTTGTTGTCGGCATGTATAAATGGAGCGTATTCGTCTTTTTTTGTGTTGACAGGACCGCTGAGCGGACGTGGATTTTTGAAAGTCAGTTTGCCCGATTCACCAATGATAACATCGCAATGCCAGATGTCGGACTGGCCATCGCGATTGGTGACGTAGAACAATTCGTTACCAGCAGGAGAGAGCACTGGGTTTGATTCCCAATAGGTTGTGTTGAGTGGAGCACCAGCGTTGATAGGTTGGCTCCATCGGTTGCCAATGCGAATAGAGTAGTAGATATCGCACCCACCATCAGATTCCCTTCGGTCGCAAGCTACAAAGAACATATAGCGACCATCGGCAGAGAAACTTTGTGAACCCTCGTTGCCTAAGGTGTTAAGGTCTTTCAGTGGCTGACTTTTCTGCCATTTGCCGTCGATGTTGACGCTCCAATAGAGATCTTCCTGACCATGGCGACTAAGATTTCTGTCGGAGACGGTTGTCGAGAAAATCTTGCCGTCGGCAGTTATGCTCGGGAAATAATCATCCATCTCGGTGTTCACAGCTTCAAGATTTCTCGGATTGAAGGCAACAGGATTGTTGATGAGGTTCAAAGAAGTTTCGCAACGTTTTGACAAAGCATTACGCTGCTTCATATATTCGTCTCCTTGAATGGCGTCAAGTGTGGCTTTAGCCTCTTCAAATTTGCCCGATTTAATCAGTAACTCAGAGATAAGAATTTGAGTGGTTGTTCGTTCTGGCATGCCAACAACATCGGCAGAGCGGAGTGTGGCAAAAGCTTTGTTGGTTGAGTCAACGTCCCACCAAATCTTGGCTGCTTCCCAATATACCTCAACAAACTTGCTGTCTTTCTGTAAAGCCTTTTGCAGCAACACCAATTTGGTCTGGCGGTCGATACCTGGAGCTGATGCTTGTTGCATCAACTTGATAGCTTGTTTGTTGTTGGAGTGATATTTGATAGCACTGGTAGACGACTGAGCCGCCATTGTTACAGCTATGGCGGTCAGTATTGTAAGTATGAAATATCTCATATTATACACAGAGAAATAAGTGCTACAGGGCACTGTTGATGGTATTCCATACTTCTTTAGAGAAACTATGGATGTTGTCGTGACTAAGCCCTGCGGTGTCTATTGGTTTGTGAATTGTTACCTCAATTTTTCCTGGATGGATAAGAGGAGACTGCGGACTCATCACCTCGAAAGCTCCTTTGATAGTGATAGGAACAATGGGGAAATGGAGGTCGCTGGCAATGAAAAAGGCTCCGCGTTTGAAAGTCTGTAACTTTCCCGTTCTTGTGCGGTGACCCTCTGGAAACATAACGATAGAAGCTCCGTGTTTCAACTTTTGCTCTGCCTCTATCATACTTCTGCTTGATTTGATGGCGTTCTCTCTGTCAATGAAGATATGACCGGCAGCTTCGCAGGCGGCTCCTACAAAAGGAATCTTGCGAAGTTCCTGTTTCATAATCCATTTAAATCGACTGTTGAGCCAACCGTAAACCACGAAGACGTCGTAGATGCTTTGGTGGTTGCAGAGGAAGATGTAGGATTTGTTGCTGTCGTAATTCTCCTGGCCGTTAACTTGAATGCGAACTAAAGAGAATAAGCATATCACCCTTGCCCAGATAAGACCAGGGTAGTAGGTCCAACGTTTGTCGCCGGCAAAGCACAATATTATAATTGTAATAATCGCTGCGAGAATTGTTGTGGCAATGATGATTGGTAGAGCCACAGCAATGAAATAGATGACGTACAATATATATAATAGAGTGCCCATAGCGATTAGTTGCCCATTTCAGAAAGGAATTTGATACGAACCATCCTTACCTTCTGTTCGGCATCTTGTTCGTCCTCCAGTTCAA
>CALEJM010000184.1 GCA_937898265.1 uncultured Porphyromonadaceae bacterium | reverse complement strand
AAAGGTCGGGAATGTGACATTGAAATGGATGGAGGAAAGCTACACATCAAATGGGAAGAGTCCAATGGACATATCATGATGACAGGTCCCGCGGCAACGTCTTTTGAAGGAGAAATTGAATAAAAGAAAAAACAGTGAACAAATATGATCAATCAGAACTTCCTTAAACTACAAAGCAGTTATCTGTTTTCAGATATTGCAAAAAAAGTAAAAGCATTCAAGGCAGAGAATCCGGAGAAAAAAGTGATAAGCCTTGGAATTGGCGATGTTACACAGCCATTGGCAGACGCATGCATTCAGGCGATGCACAAAGCCGTAGACGAAATGAGCCATAGCGAAACCTTCCGTGGATATGGTCCCGAGCAAGGTTATGATTTCTTGCGTGAAGCAATAATAAAAAATGACTACGAGACAAGAGGAGTATATCTTGAACTTGACGAAGTATTCGTAAGCGACGGTGCTAAGAGTGACTGTGGAAATATAGGAGATATTCTGGATACAAAGTGTAGTGTTGGAGTCACCGACCCCGTATATCCTGTATATGTGGATAGCAATGTAATGTCTGGACGAGCTGGAGATTATACAGAAGGTAAATGGAGCAATATCACATTCCTACCAGTGTCTGCCGACAATCAGTTTGTCCTCATCGGAGAGCTCGTCCATTCCAAGGATTGCAATGATGTCCTGCAACTCGTTATATTTCTGAAGTATCTGCTTCACCCTCTGTGCTGTATTGTAATGCTCCTCTCCGATAATGTTCGGGTCGAGGATACGGGATGTGGACTCAAGAGGGTCCACGGCCGGATAGATACCCAGCGTTGCAATCTTTCTGCTCAATACGGTAGTAGCGTCCAGATGCGAGAATGTTGTCGCAGGAGCAGGGTCCGTAAGGTCATCGGCAGGCACATAAACGGCCTGTATGGATGTGATGGATCCGTTCTTTGTGGAAGTGATACGCTCCTGAAGAGCGCCCATCTCAGTTGCCAGAGTCGGCTGAGGTCCCTCTCACAATGGAAGAAGACGAGTAGACCTCGGGTCTACCTTTTGTTATAAACCACAACACCTTCTTGTTCAAGGAGGTGTTTTTTCTTTGCAATCATTTCTCCTTGACGTTCACCATGAAAACCGCCGATGCCTTCCTTGGCAACTACACGATGACACGGCACTAACGGTGCAAATGGATTACGTTTCAACGCTTGTCCAACTGCTTGAGCGCTTCTGCAGCCAATGCGACGGGCTAACTCACCATAGGTGATAGTCTCGCCTTCCTTAACTTCTAAAAGGGCAAGATAGACGCGTCGTTGAAACGGCGTGATCTCTTTGCTCTGCTCAACCTGCTGTCGGATATCGTTCATATTGTAAAAAAGTAACCCCTCTTCGGCGTGGAAGAGGGGCGTATGTTGTTGTGTTAAAGATTAGTCGCGTTGGAAGATGTCGCGGGTATATACTTTGTCGCGAACGTCGTCAAGAATTGGGTCGTAACGGTTGGCAATGATTGCACAACTTCTTTTCTTGAATTCTGCGAGATCGCCAACAACAGGAGAACCGAAAAACGTCGTGCCGTCTTGAAGAGTTGGTTCGTAGATAATCACCTCAGCTCCTTTGGCTTTTATGCGTTTCATTACGCCTTGGATTGACGACTGACGGAAGTTGTCGCTGTTGCTCTTCATCGTGAGTCGGTAAATGCCAATGGTTACTGGACGTTCTTGAACACCAAACTGGTTGCGCTCGCTGTAGTCGTACCAACCAGCCATACGCAACACCTGGTCGGCAATGAAATCCTTACGAGTGCGGTTGCTCTCTACAATAGCAGTCATCATCTGTTGAGGAACGTCTTGGTAGTTGGCAAGCAACTGTTTGGTGTCTTTCGGGAGGCAGTAGCCGCCATAACCGAACGATGGGTTGTTGTAGTGGGTGCCGATACGAGGGTCGAGACCTATGCCTTCAATAATAGAAGCACTGTCGAGACCTTTTAGTTCGGCGTAAGTATCCAACTCGTTGAAATAGCTCACGCGAAGCGCCAGATAAGTGTTAGCAAAGAGTTTTACCGCCTCAGCTTCTTTCATGCCCATGTAAAGAATAGGAGCTTGGGCGAGAGCACCGTCGGCAAGCAGCTGGGCGAACGTCTCAGCGTTCTCACGCATGTGATTGCCCATGATGCTGACGATAGCACGGTTCTCTTCCACCTCGCTGTTTATCATCTTTGGATAACCTACGATGATGCGCGAAGGGTAGAGGTTGTCGTAGAGTGCCTTGCTCTCACGCAGAAACTCGGGTGAGAAGAGCAGGTTGAAGTGGTGGTCTTTCAGTTCGGGGTTGAGCAGGAACTTCAAGGCATACTTCAGGTAGAGCGAGCGTGAATAACCTACGGGAATGGTACTCTTGATGACCATGACGGCATCGGGATTGACCGACAGCACAAGGTCGATGACATCCTCTATGTGGTGCGTATCGAAGAAGTTCTTCACGGGGTCATAGTTGG
>CALEJM010000183.1 GCA_937898265.1 uncultured Porphyromonadaceae bacterium | reverse complement strand
GTCTGACGAGATATACAACCCTTTAGCACCGCCGTTCTTGGCCGCAGTGCCGACACACCAGCGGTTGGTCTGTGTGCCGTTGATGGTTTCCCACAAAGCATTGTCGGCGGCATTCTCAAAGTCGCAGAAATATGGTGTTACGGCAGGAACGGCTGTGGTGTTGAAGCGGCAAGCGTCCGACCACACGTTGGTGGTGTCGCCAGCAGGACAGTTGGCCTGAACGTAAACGTAGTAGGAGGTCTTGGCAGTCAAGCCAGTGAGGTGGAATGGACTACCAGATGTGGTGGTGGTCAGCACGTTGGCTGTCTGTGTTGCAGGGTCGGTCAGCGCAGTGGTGCTTACCTTCACGTTCCATGAAGAGGCAGAGCCGAGCCAGGTGATGCGAGCTGTCTGGTCGGTGATGTTGCTGGCCTTGAGCACAGAAGCTTTTGGACAGAGAGGAGCCTCGTCGATGGTTACGTCGTCAACATAAACGTAGGAAGAAGCGCGGAGGTCGGAGCCGTCGGCCATGAAGGCTACGTAGCGGGCTGAGGTGTTGGTAGCGCTTGTGAAAGGAACAATGACCTCTTGCCATGTTGAAGCGGCATTAGGGGTGATGTTGGCAATCTCTTCGAAGGTTGAAGCATCGGAAGGGTCGGTCATCAAACCTACGTGGAGGTGTGAGTAGACGTTGGATGCATAGAACCAGAAGGTCACCTGTTGGGCGGTGATGTCGGTGGTGTTGATCTCTGGAGATGTCATCCATGCCTTGATCCAGTAGATGGTTTGTGGAGTCGAGGTGGTCGCATTGTAGTAAGGATAGAGACGAGCACTGTAAGAACCAGAGTGACGAGTGGTGTTGGTGGTTGGTGTGTAGGTGGTGGCAGATGGTGTTGATGACCATGTGCCTTCTGCTGAGAAGAATTTGTTCCAGCAGCCAGAGAAGTCGTCTGCTGTCTCGAAGCCCTGTGTATAAGGCAGAGTGACAGCTGCACACTTGGTGGTGAAGGTGCCGGCAGAACTCCAGGCACTTGAATCGCCATTACCGCAGTCGGTACTTACGTAGAAATAGTAGGTTGTGGATGGTGTGAGACCAGTCACGGTGTAAGGTTTGAAGTAAACCGTTTGGTCAAACACATCTCCTACGCCAGTGGCAGGATCTGCCAACTGGGTGGTGCTCACCTTGAGGTGATGAGCAAAGGCAAGCTGATAGGCATCCCACATCAGCTCGGCAGAGGTGGAGCTGACACGGAAGGCTTGCAGATTGACAGGTGCGGAGCACGTGTCGAGGTCTGCCATCACAGCCTTACCTATGAATGCGCCTTGTGTTTCCTTGGCATCAGGAGCCAAAGGAGAGGCATTCACTGGGATGCAGTAGCTGACAAGAAGCAGCAACGCACCCAAAAGGAGTGTTTTTTTACTCATTGTGTTTGTTAATTATATTTGTTGTTTTTGTTGTTCTACTACGGGAGATTGCTTCTCGTAAACATCTCACATACAGCAGATAGAAAAACTCGCATTTCCTATCGTTTGGCAACGGGAGACCATATAAACAAGAAAATCGCATACTCCGACAATTTCGGTGCAAAAATCCGTATTTTCCTTGAGATTTCGGCACAATCCACACAACTTTAACCTTCCTTTACAATTTGTTAAACAAACTTTTCAGACACTCCGGAAAACCCCGAAACTTTAGACTTTCTAGATTTTCTAGATTTTCTAGATATTCTAGACTTTCTAGACTTTCTAGAACTTTTCACTTTTCACTTTTAACTATTAACTCTTCACTTTTATCTATAAAAAAAGCCCCGCTGTGGGTAAGCGGGGCTATGGTAACCACTCCCCTCCCCTTTTAACGGGGGAGGGGTTGGGGGGGGAGAGGGTCTTTACTTGACGATGACTTTGCCGTACATCACGCGGCCAGTGCCGGTGGTGAGGCGTACCATGTAGAGGCCGTCGGCTTCTGGCATGGTGACGAACATAGGCTCTTCCTTAGGCTCGAAGCGGTTGACGAGTTTGCCGGCTGCAGTGAAGATTTCCACTACAACGCCTTCACGCTCTGCCTCGGTGAGGGATACGTCCAAGCGGACGCTGCCACCACGTTGAACAGGGTTTGGTGAGATAGCAAACATGCCGTCCTCGGCGTAGTCGAGACCTACGGTAACGGTGAGTGTCAAGGTGATGACAGAGTCACAGCCCTCAGCGGTGGTGCCGTTGAAGGTGTAGCTGCCAGCAGCGGTGATCTCCTGACCATTCCAGGTGTATGGAAGTTCGTAGTCGTGGAGCGTGAGATACTCGGTGTTGCTGTAGGTGGCGTTGACGGTGAGGTTGAGCGTTACGACAGAGTCGCAGCCGCTGAGGGTGGTAGCGGTGTGGGTGTAGGTGCCAGCCGCGGTGAGGCTCTGACCATTCCAGGTGTATGGCAACTCGTTGTCGCAGATAGCGATGTCCTCGGT
>CALEJM010000182.1 GCA_937898265.1 uncultured Porphyromonadaceae bacterium | reverse complement strand
GAAAGCTTGCCGCTCACTTCGGGGAACTATCCAACCCCTTGGACGGCTTCCCAAAGACTTCGGCAGACCATCGAGCACGTTGAAAGATGTAAAACTAATGGAAAATGCAGCTCTAACCGACCTTATCCCAATCGTAGTCGGCACTGCGGAACAGACTCACGAACAACCCCCACGACAGCGGCGTGAGATTCGACCCGAAGATCTCAAACGTAGCTTGCAGCAAAAAAACACCCAACAACAAGAGAAGACACAAGCGCTTCTCTTTTTTTATGCCGCAAAGAGCCAAAAGGAAAATAGCAAGAAACGCCAGCAGACCGCCCACACCGAACTCCATCGTCAGCGCCAAAGCAGCGTTGTGGGGGTGAATCACATAAATATCCCCGTTCCACTCCGGGTTCTCATAGATATTCTTCTGGGCATAATGTGCCATGAAATCGGCATCGCCCAGCCCGTTCTCCACAAAACGCCTTCTGCCATCGCTCACCCCTTGACCCAACACAGGCTTCTCCCCGATGGTCTCCATAGCCACATGCCAGATAGCCACACGCGGATTGTCGCTCACGTCGCTACCCTTGAAATGACTGTCCACCCACATCACATGGTGTATGCCATAGCCGCCGCCAACCACAAGGCAAAGAATCATCACAACAGTAGCCACACGCTTCGACCACATCCTTCTCGTCCAAACGAAAACCAACGTCAGACTCAGCAATCCGCCCGTCAGCATACCCGTTCGTCCCTCAGAGATACCAAGAGCAAGGGCAATGATAGCAAAAGGCAACAGCGTCAACCAACGCATCAGTCGACTGCCGTGCGTCGTGAGATACACGCAGCCCACCAACGCCACATTGAGATAAAGATTGAAATTCATGTGACTGCCGAAACACACCATCCGCTCCACCATAAAAAGATAAGTGCGCTCAGGATTACTGATAAAACTCCAACACCCCATCCGAACAACGACAAACACCACAGCCGCCGTCGCCGCCGCAGTAAGCGCCATAGCCACATAACGCATACGGAAATGCGGATTGAAGCCCAGGATAGTCATCACACCGAACGCCATAAACGCCAATCGGTGATCCATCACCTGATGCCAGTAAGGAAGTCGAGTCGCCTCAAACAAACTCCACAGCGGCTGCATCGCCCAAAGGAGCAACATCGCCACGCCCCACCACCTGTCGGCAGTCCAGCGCCAGCGCGTCCATCGGCCCGCCGCAAAGAAATCCAGTCCGTAAGAAATGAAAAACACAAACAACAACCCATACTGAAAACGGAACGGCAACACCAACGCCGCCACAAGCAAATAACCCGCCACCAGATGCAGCACATCCGTCACCCGCGCCACCGCCCTCACGGCCCGCAGCGCATAAAACTCGCGTATCGGCTGAATTGAAATCATCCCTCAAAAAAATTAGACTGCAAAAGTAACGAAAAAAGCCCACATTATCCTCATGCAAACCAAAAACTCGGTAATCCACCAAGCTGATGCAGGATTTTCTCGGATTATTGTTGGATGTAAAGAAAAATGGGTACTTTAACAAACCCGCCGACGCAACCAATACCGACCGAGGCGTTGTCATACAAAGTGAAAGAGACCGATCCCAAAAGGGTCGGTCTCTTATTATGTGAACGTAGGTTCGTTATTTGAATTTCAAGATGGTTTGGACCCTATCGAAAAGGTCTGGAGAAACTTCTTGGAGTTTGTTCAGCAATGCTCCCGTGAGGTCTCGACGTTGCTGATAGTTGTCGCGTGCCACATTCTTTGCTCCCCACAAATGAGTGAATATCTCGTTGTGTGGGTTGTAAGGGTGGTCAATCAAAGTGTCAATCTGCACTTTTTGCTGTTTGGCGCACATCGCCAACAGACGCTGTTCGGCAAAAACAATGCTCAAATGGTGTTCCCCCTCCCCGCACTGCAAAGAAAACAAAAGGCTGAACCCTGGTGGGCTCAGCCTTTGTGGTTGTTGGTTGTCGAGGGCTTAGTATTTGTAGCTTACTCGGCTGAAGTTCTCGTTGTCTTTGGTGACGACAATCTGGCGGTCGATTTTCTTGAGTTCCGCCACGTGGGAGATGATGCCGATGAGGCGATTGCCCTCGGTCAGCTCGTTGAGTGCCTTGAGAGCCTGCTCCAGCGAGCGGTCGTCGAGTGAGCCGAAGCCTTCGTCAACAAACATGGTGTCGAGCTGGATGCCGCCGGCTGAGGCTTGAATCTCGTCGGAGAGTCCGAGGGCGAGCGAGAGAGACGCTTTGAACTGCTCACCGCCTGAGAGTGAGTGAACGTCACGTTCCTTGCCGTTGTAGTGGTCGAGGACGTTGAGCTCGAGGCCCGACTGACTGTTGCCTCCGTAGTTGGTGCGGCGGCGCAGTTCGTATTGTCCGCCCGACATCACCATCAAGCGGGTGTTGGCGCGTTGGATGATGCGCTCGAAGTAGGCGGTCTGAACGTAGGTCTCCAGACTGATGTGTTCCTTGCCGTTGAGGCTGCCGTTGGCGGTGTCGGCAAGCGATTTCTTCATCTGATACTCCTTCTCGAGCGTGGTCAGCGTGTTGAGCGTCTTGTTGACGTTGTTGATGACTCCTTCGTTGGTGGAGTTGTTGCTGAAGAGGTGGTTGATGCGCTCCTCATTCTGGCTTTTCTGTTGACTGAGGTCGGCGATTTTTTGGTTGACCTCCTCAACATTGACGGCAGGAACTGTCTTGATACGCTCTGCCAACTGATTGATTTTGCCATTGATTGTGGCAATCTCTTTGTCGTATTTGTTGAGTTGGTCTGTAGCGTCCTTGATGGCTTTTTCCAACGATGTTTTGAGCTCGCGTTTTTTCTTGAGTTCGTTTTGCGCCTCTTTTTCTGTTGGGAAGGCGAGCTCTTTTTGAAGCTGTTTTTGTTTTTCCGTCAGATTCTTTTGGTTGGTTTCCAACTCTGCCTTTTTCTGCTCCAGGCTGCTCTTTTCCTGAGCCAGTTTTTGGAGTTTTTCTCTGTCTTGAGGCAATTCCTTTTCCAAGGTCTGTTTGCGGTTGAGCAGTGTGTTCAATGTCTTGAGGTCGGCAGAAATTGTGTTGAGTTCTTGCCTTATGGCTTTTTTGCACAAGGCAATCTTCGCTTCTGCTTCCTCAAACTCACAAAGTCCAAGATTTTTTGTGATCTCGGCGAGGAGTTGCTGTTTGGTGGTATTCATGCTTGCTTGGTGGTTGGAGCAAGCGGTGGCAGCGGCGTTTGCCTTGGTCTCCAAATCCGAAAGGTTCTTTTTGAGGGTCTCCAACTGCGCTTTTGACGGTGCTTGAGGAGCCTTGGTGGCCAGTTGGGGGTGGTGAACGGAGCCGCAAACCGGACATGGTTTGCCTTCCTCAAGCTCTTCGGCGAGATAACCAGCCTGTTCGGCAATGAAGAGGTGGTATTTCTGGTCGTAGTCGTTGGCAGCTTGCTTGCGTTTGTCCTCTGCTGTTTTTGCTTGGTTCTGAAGGTCTTGATACTGCTGCTCCGACTCATGGTAGAGGGTCATACCTTTTGAAAGCTGACTCAGGTCTTTGTCTGACTTCTGGAGCTCGTCTTGACGATTGTTTTTGCTTACAATCTCAGCATCAGGACTTTTGATGCCTTCCAACTCAGCCTCTTTGCTCTTGATGCTCTGTTCGAGGTCGGTGTGTTCCTTGCCAACCGTTTCAATCTTAGTTTGATTGTCTTTGAGGTCGTTGGCGTTCTTTTTCAAATCCTTTTCACATTGAGTCAAGTCCTGGTACTTAGGCATGATGTGTTCCAACTGAGGGATTTGATTCTGCAGGTCGTCAATTTCTCCTTGGTGCGACTGAGCGTCGGCAAGTGTCTTGTCGAGAGTAGGTTTGACTTCTTTCTCGCGACGATTTTTCTCTGCCACGGTGTTGTCGTGGTCCTTTTTGTCTTGGTTGTATTGGTTGACGGTCTGCAGCTGTTTGTTGAGGTTGTCCACCTCGTTCTGCAGTTTGCTGCTCTCGTCTCTGAGGGTCTTCTCCTGTGTTTGCTCGTTGGCAAGGATGGCCTTGATGAGTTCGATGGCGTCGCCAACGGTCATCTCGTTGTTTTTGACCTTGGCTTTGGCAACGGTCAAATCGTTGACTAAGGCATCGTCGTCCATACACTTTGCTCCGTCAACGTATTGCACGGCACTTTTTCTCATGTCCTCTACCTTATTGTTGACGGCAGTTGCCTCCTTCTTCAGACGCTCCTGGAGGTCGAGGTATGGTTTGGTTTTGAAGATACTGCGGAAAATCTCGGCTCTGTCTTTGGTTTTGGCAAGGAGCAACTCGCGAAACTGCCCTTGGGCAATCATCGCAATCTGTGAGTATTGCTCAAAGGTGACGCCCAAAATCTCTGCGAGTTTGGCATTCACCTTCTTAACGTCTGAGATAGGTGCTTCATTGTCGATTTTCAGTATGGCTTCAGCCTTTCTCTCTGTCAGTCCGACGCCTCTGTCCTTGGGGCCCATCTGTTTTGGGAGGCGTCTTACATGATACTGCTTGCCGGCATACTCAAACTCCAGTTCTACAAAGGTTTTGACATTCTCTGCCGCATAGGTGGAGCGGAGCATGGACTCGTCGCGACTGCTGCCGCTCGCCTCGCCGAAGAGGGCGTAGGTGATGGCGTCGAAGATAGTGGTCTTGCCCGCACCGGTGTCGCCCGTGATGAGGAAGAGACCTTGAGTGCCGAATTTGTCGAAGTCGATGACGGTTTGTCCTGCGTAAGGACCGAAAGCTGAAATAGTAAGTTTATGTGGACGCATGGTATGGATTATTAGTGGTTAAAGATTTCGTTGATGAGTTGGTTGAGATAAGTGCTCTGCTCGTCGGAGAGTCCTTGGGCATTCTGTTTCTCAAAGAGTTCGGTAAAGAGTTCCTCGGGGTTCATCTTGTCCACGTTCATCGGTTTGCCGATGAGGGTCTCGCCGGCGCGAGTGCGTTTGTTGTCGTAGCGCAACTCGGCAAGATGGTGGTAGATGGTCTTCAGTTTTCGCATGCCGTCGGGGATGTCCTCCTCGTCGGTGAGCGTGATACGAATGTAAGCCTCTTGAAGATCAGTGCCTTCGTAGTATTGGCGCGCGGTGAGTTGGTCGTAGGTGCCGCGGATGTCGTGCCAGTCGTGCAATGGAGTCAGCGGAAGCGTGCTCACACCAACAGGGTCGGTGCCGTTGATCTCAATGACGCTGACCGACTTCTTGTCGTCAACCTCAGAGAATGAGTACTTCAACGGCGAACCGCTGTATCTCACCGTCTCGCGACCGCAAGATTGTGGACGATGGAGGTGTCCGAGGGCGACGTAGTCGAAACAGTCGAAGGCGGAGGCGTCGATGTTGTCCAGACCGCCCACCATGATGTCTTCCGACTCGGTGCGCTCCGCGTTGGTGATGAACTGGTGGGTGATGAGCACGTTACGGCGCGATTTGTCGACATCCATCTTGCCGATGACGTAACGCATCGCCTCGTCGTAGCTCTTGAGTTCTACACCCTCTTCGGCGTAGTGCTGAACGAGCGACGGCTTGATGTAAGGCAAGAGGTAGAACGCCACCTCGGTGTTGCCGTCGTTGAGAACGATAGGTTGGATACTGCCGTTGAACACAGGCGAGAGATACACCTGGCTTGCCTCTAAGATTCTTGAAGCAAAGGCGATACGCTCGGCAGAGTCGTGGTTGCCGCTGATGATGAAGATGGCTTTGTGGAGTTGAGCCAACTGGGCGAGGAACTCGTCAAAGAGCGCTACTGCCTCCGCCGACGGAATGCTCTTGTCGTAGATGTCACCCGCAAGGATGATGGCATCGGGTTGTTCACGTTTTGCCAACTCAACGATTTGGTTGAGGATGAACTTCTGCTCATCAAGCAAGGAGTACTCATTGACACGTTTGCCAATGTGAAGGTCGCTGGTGTGAAGGATTTTCATGCGATTTTTTGAGAATTTATAATTTAGTTTTTATCTGTTAAATGCAGAGTGGGGTGCTTTTATTGCATGGTGTATGAAAAAAATCAAAAAAAATGTGGACTGGTATAATCTTAGTGTTGCAAAAAAGCAAAACTCTGATTCAACACCGCAAAAATACATATAAAATTTGAGAAACTTACTCCTGTTTAAGCTGTATTTTCAATCACGGAGCAATTACAACAAACCGATGGGAGATACAAAAAGAGAGCGGACAGATATGTCAAAATATCTGTCCGCATTGTAGTGCTACAGGGACTCGAACCCTGGTTTCCGGCGTGAGAGGCCAGCGTCCTAGACCGCTAGACGATAGCACCATTCTCAACGGGTGCAAAAGTACTACACTTTCACGATATGACCAAATTTTTTGAGATTTATTTTCTTGAGTTCGCAAGAGCTTTGTTGATCAGTGGTTTACGGCGTATTTTGAGGGGCTTCCTCGGGTGGCGTAGGGTCTTAGAGACATAGATTGTTGAGGCAAAATAGGGGGCTTTTGTCGCTGTTTTTGTGTTTTTATGGAGGAAAATAGAATCTTTTTCTTATCTTTGCATCTCCTTCTGCTTGCACTACTCGCCGTAGGATTTATCCAAAAAAACACACACACCTTTACTATGGAAAATCAAATCGTTCGTATTCTCGACTTGGTCAACGAACCGTTGGCCTATGTTCTCCTTACCCTGTTGATATTATGCGCCGTATTGTATACGGTGCGCACTCGCGGCGTGCAGTTTCGCCTGTTTGGCGAGATGTTCCGCGTGTCGTTGGAGCGCCCCAAGCACCAGTCGGCAGCGGATGGTGAGAAGAAGAAACGGGAGATTTCGCCTATCGAGGCGTTTCTCGTGGGTCTGGCTTCGCGCATCGGCACTGGCAACCTCGCCGGCGTGGCAACGGCTATCGCCATCGGCGGTCCGGGCAGCATCTTCTGGATGTGGA
>CALEJM010000181.1 GCA_937898265.1 uncultured Porphyromonadaceae bacterium | reverse complement strand
AAGCGGAATGTTTGCCGGACAGGTGTAGAGGCAGCATCCGCATTCGATGCAGTCCATTACGTTGTGTTGTTCCATTTCGTCCCACATGCGCATTGAGCCCATCTTTGAGAGGAGGTATGGCTCCAAGCCCATTGGGCAGGCGTCAATACATTTGCCGCAACGCATGCAGTTTTCTGGCTCACGGCGTGTGCTCATGCTTTCAGGCAAGAGGAGGAGGCCAGAGGTGCGTTTGTGTGCTGGCATGTTGGTGTTGGCCATTGCGCGACCCATCATAGGACCACCGCAGATGATTTTGCCGGTGTCTTCTGGAACGCCGCCTGCGGCTGCCAATACTTCGTTCAATGGGGTGCCGAAGCGCACTTTGTAGTTGCCGGCTTTGGTGACGCTTGGACCGGTGACGGTCATGATGCGGTCAACCAATGGGCGGTTCTTTTGTACGGCTTGGTAGACGGCGTAGACGGTGGCTACGTTTTGAACTACTGCGCCGGTGGCGATTGGGAGTGCGCCGCTTGGAACTTGACGACGGATAACGGCGTCGATCAGCTGTTTCTCACCACCCTGTGGGTATTGGAGTTTCAATGGAACTACCTCAACGTGGTTGACAGCGGTTTTCACCAATTCCTGGAATTTCTCGATGGCGTCTGGTTTGTTGCCTTCGATGCCGATGTATGCTTTGTCGATGCCGAGGGCTTTGCAGATGATGTCGATACCTACGATGATTTCTTCGCCGTGCTCAAGCATGAGCTGGTGGTCGCAGGTGAGGAATGGCTCGCACTCAACGGCGTTGATGATCAAGCATTCTGCTTTGCTTCCTGGAGGAGGTGAGAGTTTGACGTGGGTTGGGAAGCAGGCGCCGCCGAGACCTACGATGCCGGCTGCTTGGATTTTGCCGATGATCTCTTTGGGTTCTGCTGTGATGGTTTTGACGAGGTCGTTGCTGCGGTCGATTTCTGGGAGCCATTCGTCGCCTTCAACGTCGATGGTGATGGCTGGCATTGGGAGACCGTAGGAGTCGATGATGCTGTCGATTTTGGCAACGGTGCCGCTTACTGGAGCGTGAACGTTGGCCGACATGAAACCGCCAGCTTCGGCAATCACTTGACCCACCAATACTTTGTCGCCTTTGGCTACAACGGGTTTGGTTGGAGCGCCGATGTGCTGAGCCAGTGGCACGATGGCCTGTTTTGGCAAGGCTACCTCGGTGATAGGCTGATGGGCAGAGAATTGTTTATTGTCGTGTGGGTGAACACCACCTATTCTAAATGTTCTCATAGTTTTTTGTTTCCTTCCTTATAAGTTAGACATTAAGCTTGGGTGGTTTCAGCAGCAGCCTGTGCAGCGGCTTCTTTGGCAGCAGCGGCTTCAGCGGCTTTCTTGGCCTTGATTTTTTCAATTACGGCCATCACTGGTGCTGTGGCGTGGATAGCGCCTGTTGGGCATTCTGCTACGCACATGCCGCAAGCTTTACATTTTTCGTGGTCGATGTAGGCCACGTTGTTTGCCACGGTGATAGCTTCGAATTTACAAGCTTTCTGACATTTTCCGCAACCGATGCAGGCAGCAGCGCAAGCTTTCTTGGCCACACCGCCTTTGTCTTTGTTGATGCAGCTTACGAAGACGCGTTTGTCTTTCAAGCCTTTTTTGCGGATTTCAATCACTTTCTTAGGACAGGTGTTGGCGCAAGCACCGCAGGCTACGCACTTCTCTTCGTCTACCACTGGAAGACCTGTTTCTGGGTCCATGTGGATGGCGTCGAACTTACATACTGAGACGCAGTCGCCGCAGCCGAGACAGCCGTACATACAGCCTGTTTCACCGCCGTAGAGGTTGTGAATGATTTGACACGAGCGTGCACCGTCGTAGGTTGTGGTCTTTGGACGGTTTGCGCATGTTCCGTTGCAGCGAACAACGGCTACCATAGGGTCGCCAGCAGCAGCTGCCATGCCGAGAATCTCGCCAATCTGACCCATGGTGGCTGCGCCGCCAACTGGGCAGAGGAGTGAGTCGAGTGATGAAGCTTTTACGCAAGCCTCAGCCATGCCACGGCAGCCTGGGAAACCACAGCCACCGCAGTTGGCACCTGGCAATACGGCCTCAACGAGGTCGATGCGAGGGTCTTCATACACTTTGAATTTCTGGGCAACAAGATAGAGTACCACTGCCAGCAGACAGCCTAATACTCCAAGCGTGATGAGAGAAATAACAATTGTATTCATAATAGATTGTTGTTGTTTTTTCTAAGCTATGTTGTCAAGAGGTACGATGAAAAAGGTCAGTCGTTTCTTGAATTTGTTTCGTGTGAGATACAATATTAATAAATAAGGTGCGAGGATGCCGAGGGCTGCGGTGCCTGAGATGGCGTCGTTGTCGGTGAGGGCGGAGCAGACCACGAGTGTGAGTGCCATGAGTGCCATCGGGATGACGCATGAGAAGAGCACGGCGATGAGTCCGGCGCTCTGTTTGGCCATCACACTCACCTTGTCGCCCACCTTGAAGGTCTTATTTGCCTCGTTCTTAGCTACTTCAACTACCTTAACCTTGGATTCGGCAGCCGAACAGCTACCTGCGGCATGACAGCCGGCGCAGGCGCTGCGCTGGTTGATTCTTACCCAAATAGCGGAGTCGGTGATGTTTTCCACCACGCCGTCGTGTTCGATATATTCTGCCATCGTTGGTGCTTATTGTTTTGTGTATCTTTCGTTTAAGGACATAGTAGGGGCATAAGCGCTTCTTGCCTAATAAACGAATTTTACGACTTGCAAATATACGAAAAAATCTTATTCGCCACTCCTTTAGTGTGAAAAACTCACTTTTTTCGTTCTTTCATGTCTTGGAGACACGAACGGCAGACCTTGTTCTGCGGGTGAGAAGGGGGTCTGCCGTGGGGGGGGGTGAAAATCCTTATGGGGTTTTTATTTCTTTTTGCGGAAGGAGAGGTATGTGAGGGTGATGTTGCCGATGATGACGAGCAGGAGTGCGATGTTGAGGAGGTGGTTGTTGTCTCTGTTCATGTTGATGAAGATGAGCACGAGGGCTGCGATGCAGAGAACGATGCAGGCAATGCGGATGAAGTTTGTCATGTTATTGTGTCTTTGGGGATTTATTGCGGGGTCTGGACGATGCGTCCGTCGGCGGTGCGAAGTGAGGCGACGATGGTGCGTTGGGTGCCGTTGCTCTTAACGACGAGGGTGCCTGCTATGATGGCAGAGGCGAGCGGCGTGGTGTTGGGGGTGAGGAGCATCGAGCCTGAGGAGAAGTCGGGCGCGGCGGGAACGAGGCGGTACACTTCATGGCTGCCCGACAGCACATATTGTCCCACGGGGAGCGACGAACTGCTCAGCGGGGCGTAGCATTCCAGCTGTAGGGTGTGGTTGCCGTTGTTGGCGGTGAGGCGGTAGACCTGCATGCCGTTGTTGTAGATGTTGCCGAGGGGCGTGATGTTGGCGTGTGAGAGGTCGATGGTCACTACTTCTGGTTGCGGAGCGTTGTCGGTGCGGTCGCGGAGGTCAATGTTGCCCACGTAGTTGATGTCTATCTCTTCGCCATCGGCTCCGGTGAGTTGGCCTTTGACGACGTAGGTGTTGTCGTTGCGTCGGGAGACGGAGCATGTGCCGGAGGTGATGAATACGACGCCGAGTCCGTCGGTGGTATATTGTCCGAGGAAGGTGCCGGCAGCGTAGTAGATGCCGTCGCGCTCCACGAGGGCTCCGGGGAGGAACGTCTGCGTAAGGGCGGAGTCGATGGCTGCGGTGAAGTTGCCTTCGGGGATGGAGTCGTTCTGGGCGCCGATGAGGTCGAGGTTGAGGAAGAATCCTGCCCCTTTGATGTTGTCGTTGACGTCGAGGTAGAGTCCGTCGTCGAAGAGTCGGAGCGTCGTGTTGGTGGTCTGGTTCTGATAGGCGTCGCCGTAGAAATAGGCGGTAGCGTTGTCGAACGAGAGGGCGTAGGTGAGGAGTCCGACGTTGACCTTGCAGCGGGCTGTGATGTGGTTGCAGGTGGCTGTGATGTAGCATGAGCCGGAGTAGACGGCGGTCACGTTGCCACGGCTGTCAACGGTGGCTACGCGGGGATCGCTGCTCTTCCAATAGACGGTGTTGGAGATTGTGGCAGAGAGGGGGAGCACGATGACTTGCAGCTGTGTCCGTTCGCCCACCTCCATCGCGATGGAGTCGACGCCAAGGCTCACCGAGGTGACGATTTGGTCTTTGGGTGTGCATCCGGTGGTCAGTGTGAGAAGGAGGACCAGGGTGGCAAGGAGTGTGTGTGCAGGGTGTCTCATGCGTTATTCTTTATGCGATTTCTCGATATAGCGGGCGGGGTATTGAGCGGCGAGTGCGCCAAGGAAGAGTACGGTGAGGAGTACGAGGATGACGTCGCCCACGTGGATGGCTACGGGGTAGCTTGGGGAGAAGACGTCGGTGCCCATCTTGATGAATCCGAAGCGGAGTTGGAGCCACGAGAGAAGGAGTCCGAGGAGGAGTCCGACAACGGCGCCTACGCCCGAGATGAGCCATCCTTCCACCATGAAGATGCGTGAGATGAGACGTCGGGAGGCTCCGAGGTTGGAGAGGGTTTCGATGTCGTCTTGCTTGTCGATCATGAGCATGGATAGGGAGCCGATGATGTTGCAGACGGCGATGAGCAGGATGAAGGCGAGGATGAGGAACGTGATCCATTTCTCTATCTTCATGATGCGGTAGAAGTCCTTCTGTTGCTCTTTTTGGTTGAGTACGCGGAGGTCGTTGCCGAGTGTGCGGGCAATCTCGCGCTGGGCTCGTTTGGTGTGTGAGGTGTTGTCGAGGCGAATCCAGACGGCAGAGGCTGTGAGTGAGTCGCGGTCGTAGAGTTCCTGCATGTAGCGGAGCGGGATGACGATGGTGTTTTCGTCGAAGCGTTCTTGTCGCACGCCGAAGCAGCCTGTGGCGTAGATATATCCCTTGCGGAAGGCGTTGTCGGGACGGGCGATGTTGATGCGTGCGCCCCGTTTGGGGACGTAGAGTTCGAGGGGGTTGACGTAGTCGGCGCTGATGCCGAGTCGGGTGGTGATGCCGGCGGCCACCACGGCGTAGTTGTCGTTGTTGTAGATTTTCCAGGCGCCTCCCATCATGATGGAGTCGAGTGAGACGACGTCGGCAAAGGCGTTGTCGGCACCGAGCACCTGAACGGGCATCTGCATCTCGTCGTACATCACGAGTCCTTGCTGACTGAGTGTGGCGGCGTTGGCCACGATGTCGGTTTGCTGTAGGGCTTCGACCAATGCGGGGTTGTCGAGGGTGAGTGTCTCTCCTTCGGCGGGAACGATTTTGAGGTCGGGGTCGAAGACGCAGTAGGCGCTTTCTACCATCTTCTCGAAGCCGTTGAATACGGACAGGGTCACCAGCATGGCCGCTGCGCACAGCGCCACACCTATGACAGAGATGGCGGAAATGAGGTTGATGCTGCTGACCTTCTTCTTGCTCAGGAGGTAGCGCCTGGCGATGTGCAGGGAGAGGTTCACTCTCTTTGCTCTGGAGAATCCTCCTTGAGGAGGTTGTCAATGTGCTCGATGTAGTCCAGCGAGTCGTCCAGGAAGAACTTCAGCTCCGGAATGATGCGTAGCTGGTGACGGACCTTCTCCCCGAGCTCGAAGCGGATGGCCTTGCTGTTGAGGTTGATGTTCTTGATGATCTCGGCGGCCTTCTCGCTAGGGAAGATGCTCAGATAACCGCGAGCGATGCTCAGGTCCGGGCTGATGCGCACGGCGCTGACT
>CALEJM010000180.1 GCA_937898265.1 uncultured Porphyromonadaceae bacterium | reverse complement strand
CAGCCGAGAGCGTTAGCGGTGTTGTAGGTGTAGGTACCTGCAGCGGTGAGGTCTTGACCGTTCCAAGCGTATGGGAGATCGCTGTCGCAGATGGCGAGGTCCACGGTCTCAGCAGTAGCGTTGTTGACGGTGAGGTTGAGGGTTACAACAGAGTCGCAGCCGTTAGCAGCTACAGTGGTGTAGGTGTAGGTGCCAGCAGCGGTGAGGCTCTGACCGTTCCAAGCGTATGGGAGGGCGTTGTCGCAGACGGTTACATCCTCGGTGCTTGCAGCAGGTTGGTTGAGGGTAACAGTGAGAGTTACTACAGAGTCGCAGAAGTTGGCAGCGGTGCCTGTCCATGTGTACTCGCCAGCAGCGGTGATGGTTTGACCATTCCATGTGTATGGGAGATCGCTTGGGCAGAGGGCGAGGGTCTCGCTGGTTGCAGCAGCTTGCTGAGCGTAGACGGTGAGTGTTACCACTGAGTCGCAGCCGTTGGCAGCAGTGCCTGTCCAGGTGTAGGTGCCGCCTGTGGTGATGGTCTGTCCGTGCCAGGTCATAGGCAACTGTGATGGGCAAGGATAGATAGCATAGGAGTAGGTGGCAGGTGTGAGCACGTTGAGGGTGAGTGTGATGACAGAGTCGCAGTTGTTAGCAGCTACAGCGTTGTGGGTGTAGGTGCCAGCAGCGGTGAGGCTCTGACCGTGCCAGGTGTAAGGGAGTTCGCTTGGGCAAACAGAGATTGTCTCGGCACTTGTGGCTTTTGGAAGCACTTCGAGTGTGAGGTTGAAGATGGTGTCGCCGGCAGCGTTAGCCTGGGTGTAGTAGTAGGTGCCTACTGGTTGTGGGGCGATGTTGAAGCCGTGGCCAGTGTAGCTGGCGCCTTCGCAGATTGCAACACTGAGACCAACTGTTTCAGGAGGAGCTACTGGGTTGATGTTGATGTTGCCGATGTGGAGGTCGTAGTCGGTGCCAGAAGCTGTTGACTCAGCGTAGAAGCCGAAGCGGACGGTTTGGCCAACATAGCTGTTCAACGAGAAGGTGTGACGTTGAGCAGAGTTTGGAATGGCGTTGATGTCGTAGGTCACATCAGTTGAGTTCCATTCAGCCACTTTGTTGGTTTCGCTCCATGTAGTGCCGTTGTCGGTGCTGACAAGAACGAGGAAGCGGTCGTCGACAGAGAGGCCGGTGTAGGCTTCGCCGGTGTTCCAAACGGTTCTTGCGAGGTCGAAGCTGAGCGCTGCGGTAGTGTCGATGGTGATTTCAGGAGTTACAAGCCAGTATGAGTTGGTGCTATAGAGGTTGTATCTCATGTGAGGACCATTGATACCGTTGTCGCCACCGGTGTATTGCCAGCCGCTTGATGAGGTGGTAGGATTGCCGGTGATGACGCCGTAGAGACGACCCCAGCATGTTGGGAATGAGGCTGCGAAGCCAGCGAAGTTCTCAGCGAAAGGAACAGCGTAGTTGCCACAAGGTGTGGTGAACGATTTCTTGATCCAGTAGGATTGCTCGGTTGCTGAGCAGAGGGCACGTACGAAGATGTAGTAGGTGGTGAGGTGGTTGAGACCAGTGACGTTGACGGTGGTGTTGGTTACAGTTTGGCTGTAGGCAACAGCAGAAGCGTCGGAGTTGTCGGAGCTGGTGGTTACTACGACTTCGAATTGTGATTGGGTAGCGTCGGCAGGAACGATGTTGATGTCGACAGCACCTACGCCAACGGTGAAGGTGAAGTCAGGGTCGGCACAGGTAGTAGCTGGAGCTACGCGGATATTGCCGACGTGGAGGTCGTTGTCGCCGTTGGCGGCAGTTGACTCGCCATAGAAGCCGATGGTGATGTTCTGACCAACGTAAGCACTGAGGTCGATGGTTTGACGTTGTGAAGCGTTGGTGAGGTTGTCGAGCACGTAGGCTGAGCCGCTGTTGTTCCACTCGCGGAGGATGTTGGCAGAGGTCCAGGTGTTGCCACCGTCGGTGCTAACGAGAACAACGAAGCGGTCGTCAGGTTGTTGAGAGGTGACGGCGTTGTTGTTGTTGTAGCCAGTGAATGCGAGGTCGAAGCTGAGTTCGGCAGCAGCGTTGATGGTGATGGCTGGTGAGATGAGCCAGTATTTACAGCTTGAGCCGTAGAGGTTGACCTTGAAGTGAGGGTCGGCGATACCGTTACCGTTGGTGATGCGTGCCCAACCAGAGGTGTAGCTGTTGAGTGCTGTACCGCTGAGGGCATCGGCCAAGAGGGTGTTGGAGCGTGACCAGCAAGCAGGAGTTGGTACTGAGGTGCTGGTGGTGGTGCTGAAGTCTTCGTTGAATGGCATTGGGTAGAGACCGCAAGGAGTTTGGGCTGAACGTGTTATCCAAGCTGATTGGTCGGTAGCTGAACAGATAGCGCGTACGAAGACATAGTAGGTGGTGAGGTCGGCAAGACTGCCCACGGTGATGGTGGTGCTTGAGGTTGTCTGGTTGTAGACAACAGCAGAAGCATCAGCGTTGTTAGGGTCGGTGGTTACGACCACTTCGTATTGAGAAGCAGCACCCACTGGGGTGAGGTTGATGGTGAGTGTGCCTGCAGAAGCAGCTACGGCAAGACCTGGTTCAACGCATGATGGCATTGGGAGTACTTCGATGTTGTCGAGGTAAACGGAGTTGCCGATGGTGAAGAAGGCGAGGCAGGTGCCTGTGCCAGTGTAGTTGTTGCAGTCAACGGTGTAGCTGCTCCAACCGCCAACGGTAGCGCTAACGGTGTCGACAGCTACGAAGGTAGAGGCGTCGGTAGGATCGCTCATGAAGCCGACAGCCACGCCGTAGTTGGCAGAGAGGCTGGCATCGAAGTTGATGCGGAGTTGGTTGGCTGGAGTGCCAGTGATGGCAGGAGTTGCTACGTAGAGGTAGTTGGTTGCAGAGTATGTATACATATACATAGTCTTTGAACCACCACTTGAGGTTACGTAGGCATTAGAGGAGTAGGTTGGGTTCTTGCCACGTGTCCAGCAGCCGAAGTCGGTGTTGCTGGTGCCAGTGGTGTAAGACTCGAAGTCCTCTGTGAAATGGTTGGCAGCGTCAACGGTGATATCAGCGCAGAGGGTGCGGAAGGTGCATGTGGCTGCAGCGGTAGTGTCGCCGTTGGCACAGATACCACGGAGAGATACGGTATAGGTGGTGTTTGGTTGGAGGCGACGGACGTAGCGAACAGAAGCTGCTGATTGGGTAGCATCTGGAACTGGAGAGATGCCAGTAGCTGTCTCTTCAATATGACAGATGATTGTTGGGCAGTCGGTGACAAAGGTCAGACGTTCTGCGGAAACAGAGGTGATGTTTGATACTTCAACATTGTTAAGGTAGCAAGATTGAGCAGCGATGGAGATGTTGTCGAATGCTACAGGAGGGTTAGAACCGTCTGAGTAGTCGTTGCGCCATACGCAAGCGAGGTAGTAGTTGCCAGCAGCAAGAGATGCTGAAGCGCTGACGTCAATCCAATTGGTGCCATGACCACTGAGCTGTGAGCCACCGTCGACAGCAATCCAACCGTAACCGTTAGGCACACCAGTGGTAGGAATGATGCTGGTGTAGAAGGAGTTGAGGTACTGGTTGTCTTGTGGGATGATGAATACACGACCGAAGTCGTAGCCCTGCTCACCCTGACACATATAGCTGAAGTTGACATCGAAGCTGCCAGCAGCAGATACGGTGAAAGGATAGAGCGCCATGCGGCATGCATCTTGGCTGTTGGTGTAGGCGTGGGTGGTGCCACCATCATTAGAGATGTAGAGCGCGTTGGTGCCTGCTTTGGCTACTGTAGAGCCGATATAGAAGTTGTTAGGGACTGAAACAGAGGCTGTAGAACTACGGAAGTCCCAGAGGGCATTTTGGGTAGCATCCTCGAAGTCGATAACGATTGGGAAACCGCCAGGAGTGGTGGTAGTGTTTTCGGTATATTGAAAACGCATTATGTTGCGAGTATTCCTGCTGGCACCAAGGGTGCTGGCTGCATTGTCAATAGTAACAACTGTGTTGTCAGAGTAGGAGAGAATGCGGCTGCTTGGTGTGCTACTGCTAGCCATGTAGTAAGGAACGTTGGAGGTCTGAGTTCCTGACTTGTTGACGAAGCAGATGATGATGTTTGAGGTACCATCGTAGTCGAATGGGGTGTCGAACAGCACTTCTGTCCAAGAGTTGACTGGTTTGCTGTGAGTCAGAGAGCCATCGAAGACTTTCACCATGGCTGTGATTGGATGCAAGTCGCTGTGAGAGGCGAAGAGAAGATCGGTGGTGTGACCCATCCAAATCTCAATGTTGTTGACGAGATCAGTGGTGTAGTAAGCACCGCTACGCAACATTCCAAGACCTGAGATGGAGGAAGCCGGGAGATTTATCTCGGCGGAGGAGTAGATGACCTGAGCTAAGCCGTAGTTCCAGTTGGTGGCATACGGACCAGTAGCCGTAGTATCTGCCACAGCCGGGAACTGAGCTGACCAGGTGGCTTGTGCCGACGCGATGAGCGAGGTCAGCAGCAAGACCAATGCAAGTAGTGATTTTTTCATAAGCATTATATTTATTAATAAATGTGTTGCTTGGGACAAGGTGCATTTATGCATCATAGCGAGGGTGCAAATTTAGCGATTTTTTTTCGGGAATAGAGTGCTTTTTAGAAAAAAAACTTAACAAAAAAACAAGGGGTGCGCGAAAAGGTCATGAGGAATGAGGAATTAGCAATTAGAAATTAGAAATTAGCAATGAGAAATGAGAAATTAGGCGATAGGGCGATGGGGCAATTTAATGAGCAATTAGTAATTAGTAATTAGCAATTCAATAGGGTTGAGAAAGGTTCGAGGTGTTCGAAAGGGGAAAGAGTAATGAGCAATTAGTAATGAGTAATTAGAAATTAGGCGATGGGCGATGGGGGCAGGCTCACTTTTCACTTTAAACTTTTCACTTTTCACTTAAACAAAAAGCCCCGCTGTGGGTAAGCGGGGCTATGGTAACCAC
>CALEJM010000179.1 GCA_937898265.1 uncultured Porphyromonadaceae bacterium | reverse complement strand
CCTGCGCCCGACGGAGTTAGGCGAGATCACCACCAAGCTGATGCTGGAGCATTTCAAGGATGTCGTGGATTATCGCTTCACCGCTCAGATGGAGGAGGACTTTGACGTTATCGCCGCAGGCAATGCCAACTGGCGCGAGAATATCCAGGTGTTCTATTCCAACTTCCACCCCGTAGTGCTTGAGGCCAACGAGAAAGGTCCAGTCAACGGCGAGCGAATCTTGGGCACCGACCCAGAGACTGGCAAAGTGGTGTTGGCACGTCTGGCTAAATACAACTCTGTTGTTCAACTCGGCACCGACGAGGGCGACCGCAAGATGGCCAAATTGCCAAAAGACAAGAAGATTGAGACCATCACCTTCGAAGAGGCTTTGAAAATCTTGAGACTCCCTATCACCTTGGGTAAGTTTGAGGATAAAGACGTGGTGATTGGCAACGGCGCTTTCGGCTTCTACATCCATCACGCTGCAAAATACGTCTCTTTGCCTAAGAGTGAGGATCCATACGAAATCAAACTGGAGCGCGCGGTGGAGATTATCATCGAGAACCGTGAGGCTGAAATCAAGCGTACCTTGAAACAGTTTGTGGAGGAGGACATCACTGTCTTGGACGGTCGTTTTGGTCCTTATATCAAGCATGCTGGCGCCAACTACAAATTGGAGAAAGGCACCGACGCAACGAAGTTGACTTTGGAAGATTGCCAAAAAATCATTGCTACAACTGAGCCTACTCGTCGTGGCAAAAAGGCTACCGGCAAGACCGCAACCAAAGCTACTAAAGCAGCAAAGACAACCAAGAAAGCGACTAAGACCGCAACAAAAACCGCAACAAAGACCGCCGCTAAAAAGACAACAACAAAGCGCGCGTCAACCAAAAAGGCTTAACGGGAGCACCTGTTGAGCAAGCAATAAAAAAAGGCTATCCAACTGGATAGCCTTTTTTGTATCTGGAAGCGGAGGGTTATTCTGGGTTGATGTCGCCTTTTTCTGGGAGTGTTTGCCAGCCTTGGCCAAATGCTTCGTAAGCGTCGGTAACCACTACGAAGGCCTTTGGATCCACCTCTTTGATCTTCACTTTCATGGCAGCTGCTTCCTTGCGGTTGAGCACCATGAAAAGCATCTCCTTCTCGATATCAGAGTAGAGACCGCTGCTCTTGATGCGTGTGGCGCTGCGGCCAATCTCCTTGAGGATGAACTCTTGCAGAGCGGTGTTCTTCTTGTCGGAGATGATGAAGAGAATCTTGTCGTCTTTGCTACCGTTGATAACGTAGGCTATCACCCTTGAGATGATGAAGATGGAAATCAGCGAGTAGAAGGAGAGGAGGAAAGGAGATTGTGTGGTGTTGGCCTCGGCATTGCCGCCCAAGCCGAAACCGATGACTATCAGACCGAAGGTGACGACGGTGGCATCAACCATGAGGATGGCGTTGGAGAATGGGATGTGCAGATATTTCTGGAATATCATGCCAACGATGTCGCTGCCGCCTGTGGTGGCTTGGTTGCGAATCACCAGACCGGTGCCGATACCGATGACCACGGCGCCCATGATACAGGTGAGGAGGAGGTGGTCGCTGAGGTCGAGACGTCCGCCGAGAATCTGTGTCGGGTCAAGTGCCTTCAAGGCTTCTTCGGTGGGGTAGACCGCACGTTCCATGGCGTTCATGATGGTTGGGGTGGTCAAGACTGCCACTACGGTGCGAGCGCCCATGGCTGAGCCTAAGAGCAGCACGGAGAGTATCAGCAGGGGAATATCGAACATATAGCCGAAGATACCGACCTGGATGGACGGGAAGATGTTGTGGAGCACGATGCTTGCACCATAGACACCGCCCGGAACGATGTTGTAGGGGTTGATGAAAAAGACAAAGCCTGCAGCCAAGATTGTGCAGCCAAGGAAAATGTTTACCCAAGAGAGCCACCAGTTGAGATGTTTGGCCGGCTCAAGGAAGGATGCCAATTTATTATTCATTTTTTCAAAAAATTTCGTGTGTTGACAAAAGCGTAGCGGTTGTCGCGTTTTGGCGGCGGCTGGTTTTGAAACGTTTTTCGGCGCTCCGTTTTGGCGGCAAGGCGTCGGGAGAGCGCGTGGGGAGAAACGGTTTCGTTTTGTCTGTTGCCGAAAACTGTCGGACGTCAACCAAACGGCGTTGAAGACGGCGATAATCTCACTGCGTCTTGCTGTTTGCCGCGTCGTGGAGCGGTTTTCTGTCGGCGAGTTGTCGTTCTGCGGCAGCCGAGAAGATTTCCCGACTGGAAGATTCTGTTTCGCAAATCGGCAGAAAGATTGATTTTTAGCCGCCTCAAAAAGAAAATAAGGAGAAAGGAATGCTTTCTCCTTATCGTTCCTTACTAATTAAAACCCTGATGGTAACACCAATGTTCTTATTAGTAAATCTAACCACTATACTTCACTGAAAACATTGCAAAGTTAGGAAATTATTCTCAATTATACAAATTATAATAATAAAAGAAGAATTGAAGGTTCCTAAGACTTTGACTGTTAGTTGATTCTTTGGTTGTAAAGAGCTCCTCGCTTTTTCCAGTACATCAGTAGGAAGAAGGCGAAGAGCATACCGCCGAGGTGGGCGAAGTGTGCCACGTTGTCGAAGCGGAAACTGCCTACGCCAGCCATCAGCTCGATGACGGCATAGCCAGCCACGAACCAACGTGCAGGAATAGGTATTGGGATGAACATCAAGAAGATAGACTGCTCTGGGAACATCCATCCGAACGCCAACAGCAGTCCGAAGATGCAACCCGATGCGCCAACGGTGCCAAGGGCGTTGACCCATGCGAGTCGGAGGGCTCCCAACTGTTGTGGAACGATGTGTGAGCAGTCGATGCCCGTGGCTCGACTCAGTTTGCCAAGGTAGGGGCTGATGTCGCCGCCGTTCAACCCCATCGTAACGATGGAATTGATAGACTGATACGAAATCTCCCAAGTGATTTGTTGTACGAGAGCAGCTCCCAAACCGGCGATTAAGTAGAAAAATAAGAATTTTTTTGCGCCCCAAATCTGTTCAAAACCACGTCCAAACATGAAAAGAGCGAACATATTGCAAAAAATATGTGTGAAACTTGACGTGTCGTGCATGAACATATAGGTGATTGGCTGAAAGATGTGGAAATCGCTGCTTCGCCAATAACTCATGGCCAAAACGTCGGACAGGTAGAAACCCGTTGTGCGTTGTAACACAATGGTTGCCAGCCACATAATAATGTTGACCATCAAGAGATGACCAACGATAGTGAGGTTGAATCGGGAGTTGTCGTTGTAGTAATTCATCATCAAAAATAGGGTTGAAAACGGGTCTGCAAAGATAACTCAAAATTTTTTTATACGCATCAAAAGAATAAAATTGAGAAAAAATCGCAAAAAACGTTCTTCTTTATAGAAAAATGATTATCTTTGTGCCGTTGATAATGCAATCAAAGACTTATTGTTTCAACACTATATTTGTTTTTTGCTATGAACAAAACAGAACTCATCGAACAGATGGCCAGCCGCACCGGCATGACCAAAAAATGTGCTCAAGAGGCTCTCAATGCCTACATTGAGGTTGTAACCGCTACCTTGAAAAAAGGTGAGGACGTAGCTCTCATCGGTTTTGGCACTTTCAGCGTAGTTGAACGTCCAGCTCACGAAGGTGTTAACCCTCTCACACACAAAAAGATCCAAATTGCTGCTTCTAAAACAGCAAAATTCAAAGTTGGTGCTTCACTCAAAAACGAACTCAACTAATCCCATTTGAACGTTTATAAAGGGTGTCGTCTGGCACCCTTTTTCTTTGTATATATGCCCCATATCAATCCCTATATCATCACCGTTGTGATGCTGATATGCTCCAACTGCTTCATGACCTTTGCCTGGTACGGTCACCTCAAACTCCTGAGCAACCGTGCGTGGTGGATCTGCGCCTTAGTCAGCTGGGGCATCGCCCTCATCGAATATCTCATTGCTGTGCCGGCCAACCGCATCGGCATCGGCGTCTACACCCTTCCACAGCTGAAAATCATCCAGGAAGCCATCACGCTGACAGTCTTCATCCCGTTCTCCGTCTTCTTCATGCACCAGCCTTTCAAGATGGACTACGTGTGGGCCATGCTTTGCCTCCTCGGTGCCGTATATTTTATGTTTAGAAGCTAAAGAACAACGATAGTTTCGATGCTATATCCAAAAAATATTGAACAGAAAATCGGTTTCGACAAGGTTCGTGGACTGCTGAAGCAAAACTGCCAAAGCACCATAGCCAAGGAACTTATCGACGCAATGGCCTTCACCACCTCCTACGACGAAGTGGTGCATGCCGTTCGTATCGTCAGTCAGATGCGTGCCTTGATAGAGGAACAGCATCCCCTTCCCCTCGGCACCGTCGTCGACCTCCGAGAACCCTTTGCTGAGACACGCGTCATCGGCACCTTCCTCCCAACCGAAGAAATCGCCCTGGTGAGAGACAACATCACCATGGCAACCCAACTCAACGAAGCACTCAAGAAACTCGAGCCCCGCTTCGACCTCCTTCAAGCCAAGGCACGTGAGGAATTGGACTTCCGTGCCATCCTCCGACAGATAGACCACCTCATCGACCGTTTCGGCAACGTTAAAGACAATGCGTCGCCCCAACTGTTGGAGATACGCCGTAACATCCTGCAGACGCAGTCAAGTCTCTCGCGCACCCTTCATCATGTGTTGAAAAAAGCACAAAGCGAAGGGCTTGTAGAGGCCGACGCCGCCCCAACCCTCCGCGACGGTCGTCTGGTGCTTCCCGTCTTAAGCATGAACAAACGCAAGCTCAGCGGCATCGTTCACGACGAATCGGCAACCGGCAAGACCGTCTTCATCGAGCCCTCTGCCGTTGTAGAAGCCAACAACCGTCTCCGCGAACTGCATGGAGAGGAACAGCGCGAGGTGATTCGTCTCCTCGTGGAGATGACCAACGTCCTCCGTCCCTACTATCCCGAGATTCTCGACCTCTCGCTCTTCATCGGCGAGATAGACGCCATGGTAGCCAAGGCGAAGTTTGCCATAGCCACCCAAGCCGTCTGCCCAAAGATAGAAAAGAAACACCCGCAGCTGACGTGGAACAAAGCACGTCATCCGCTGCTCCAACTCTCGCTGCAAGAGCAGGGACGCGAAATCGTTCCGCTCGACATCACCTTGACACAACAAGAGCGCATCGTTTTGATATCAGGTCCTAATGCCGGCGGCAAATCGGTCTGCCTCAAAACCGTTGCACTATTACAATATATGTTGCAGTGCGGACTCCCTGTTCCAATGGACAGCGACAGCACTGCCGCACTCTTCTCCGACATATTCATCGACATCGGCGACGAGCAAAGCATTGAGAACGACCTCTCTACCTACAGCTCGCACCTGATGAACATGAAATACTTCCTCCGCTATGCCAATCCGAAGACCCTCCTGCTCATCGACGAATTTGGTACGGGCACAGAGCCTCAGATAGGTGGTGCCATTGCCGAAGCCGTCTTGGAGACACTTCATGGCAAAGGATGTTTCGGAGTCATCACCACCCACTACACCAACCTCAAGCACTTCGCCACCAATACGCCTGGCATCGTCAACGGCGCCATGCTATTTGACCGTCAGCACATGCAGCCCCTCTTCGCCCTTCAGATTGGCACACCAGGCAGCTCCTTCGCCATCGAGATGGCGCGCCGCATCGGTCTCCCTAACGAGGTGATACAGTTGGCTTCCGACAAAGTGGGTGCTACCCATATCGACTACGACAAGAGCATCCAGGACGCCGTTCGCGACCAACGCTACTGGCAACGTAAGCGTGAGCAAATCAAAGAGCAAGAGAAACGTATTCGCGCCAAAGAGGAGGAGTACGACGAAGCATTGTCGCAAATCAAGAAACTCCGTAAAGACACCCTTCAACAAGCCAAAGAAGAGGCATCGCAGATGCTACGAAGTGCCAACGCCACCATCGAACGTACCATCAAAGACATTCGCGAGAGCGAGGCACAGACAGAAGTCGTCAAGCAGGCACGCGACGTTGTGAGTCGGCTGAAAGAGACCTATAAACCTGCCGAACCAAAGCCCGAGAAAAATGCCAAAGCCGCCTCACTGACCGTTGGCGACATGGTGAAAGTCAAAGGTCAAGACGTTGTTGGTCAGGTGCTCACCGTCTCTGGACGTGAGGCTCAGGTGGCCTTCGGTGCCATCAAGTCGAATATCTCCTTGACCCGCTTGGAGCGCGTGAGTCACAACCAGTTGAAACAAGAGAAACGACAGACCGACGGCAACGCCACCACCCAACTGCGTGAACGTCAGCTCCGCTTCAAACAGCAGATTGACGTTCGTGGCATGCGTGTCGACGAAGCCTTGGACGCCGTTTCCTACTACGTTGACGACGCCGCAATGATTGGCGTCTCTCAGGTTCGCATCCTTCACGGCACCGGCACCGGCGCTCTCCGTCAAGCCATCCGCGAATATCTGCAGCACGTGCATGCAGTTCGCCGTTTCCACGACGAGCACGTCCAGCTGGGAGGCGTGGGTATCACCGTAGTTCATTTTACTGACGATTAGCGGTTTCCGCCTCCGATATAAGCCGAGGAGCACCCCGCCGTCGAGGGTGTTCCTCGGCTTTTTTATCGAGTCAGACGGTTGGGGAAAAAGAGTGAGATATTTTTTTTCAAATAATTGTTCTTGCACGAAAAAATCTCATAAAAAAAGAGTAACTTTGCACGCAATGCATAGTTTGGGCGGAAGAGCGTCCGATGCAAATGCTTTTGAGGTATAAAAATAGAAAAATAACAATTATACAAAAATGGAATTAACAGGAAAAATCATCTTGGCTCAACCAGAGCAGAGTGGTATGTCCAATGGCACAAAACAATGGCGCAGAAGGATATATGTGCTTGAATTCTTGCCGGAAGGCAACCAGTACGAACGTCACATGGCTTTTGACGTATGGAACGACAAAATCGACAAATTCAAACTTACAGAGGGCAAGACCTACACTGTCTCTTTTGATATTGACCTCCGCAAGTATAACGGTAAAAACTACAATAACTTCACCGCATGGAAAGTGGTTGAGGCTGCTGCTCCTGCAGAGGAGCCTGCTGCCTATGCTCCAGCAGCACCCGTGGTTGACGACTCTACTCCAGAGCTCCCAGTAACACCGCTTCCACAGGATGACGACCCAAGCAACCTCCCTTTCTAACCCTATCTAACAATTAAACAACACCTACAGAACAATGGAAATTACAGGTAAAATCACCGAAGTTGGTGAAGAACGCTCAGGCGATAGCCGCAACGGCGGCCAATGGCGCAGAAAAGAATATGTAATCAGCTATAAAGAACCATCTTCAACTCAGTCACGTCAGATGGCTTTTGAAGTGGCCAACGACAACATCGATAAATTTGCCCTCCAAATGGGTCAGATGGTGACCATCTCTATCGATATCGACTCTCGCGAATACAATGGTCGTTGGATTAACAACGTCAAAGCTTGGCGCGTGCAAACCGCTGCCGAAGGTGGTCAACAACAAACTGCTGAGGCAATCACTCCAGACTATTTCGGATAAACAACCCGTCACACACCTGCTATGCGTTACTCGCTGCTGACCGTCCTATTGCTGCTTACCCTCATGCTAGAGGCTTGTGGCGATCCAAAGAAAACCGTTACAAAAGCTATTGAAGAATATGTAACGGAGGTAACGAACGCGCCAGAGTGTAACTGCTATAGCGATGATGTAGACCTCGATGCCCTGATGGAACTGCCCAAAGGCGGTCGTGGCAACGACACCTTGCTGATTCATTGCGGCCATATCGTCAACTACCATCAAACATGGCGCCTTCCCGACTGGGTGGCCTATGCCCTGACCCGCGAGGAGACCTACGGACAGGAGGAACGAGGCAATAATTTCAATGCCGACCCTCTGCTCAGCAGATATCCTGTTCAGTGGTACGACTACAAGAAGTCTGGTTACGACCGCGGTCACATGGCACCAGCAGGCGACATGAAATGGAGCGAAGTGGCGATGGAAGAGAGTTTCTACATGACCAACATCTGTCCGCAGGACCAAGAACTCAACAGAGGTCGATGGAATGACCTTGAGAACATGGTTCGCAAATGGGCAAGACAAGACTCAGTGGTCTACGTCGTCTGCGGTCCGGTGGTGGAAGACGGATGTAAGAAAATCGGAGAACACCACGACATCGCCGTTCCAAAAGGCTTTTTCAAGGTCGTCCTCCGTCAACACAGAGAAAAGTATCAGCCAACGCCCCAATGGCAAGCCATCGCCTTCTATTTCGACAACGTCAACACAATGGAAGACCTCTGCACGTTTGCCATGAGTGTTGATAAGATAGAGCAGATGACCGGTCTCGACTTCTTCCCGAACCTCCCCGACGAGGTTGAGAACGTGATAGAGGCCGTTTGCGACCCAGCAGCCTGGGGATTGCGACCTAAAAGACAATAACAGCAAATGAAGCAGTTGAACATAGAAAATACCTTACCAGCCAACGTCTACTTCTTAGGCATTGGCGGCATCGGCATGAGCGCCATCGCCCGCTACTACAATGCCCGTCATTGTAATGTGGCTGGCTACGACCGCACACGCTCCGCCCTTTGTGAGACCCTCGAAAGCGAAGGAATCTCGATTCACTACACTCCATCGCCTGAGGCGATTCCTGCTTCTTTTACCCCCGAGAACACCTTGGTGGTCTACACCCCAGCCATCGCCACCTCCAACGAGGAGTTTCAGTGGCTGAGTGCCAAGGGCTTTGAAATCAAGAAACGCGCTGCCGTGTTGGGCGAAATCACCAAAGTGGAGCGCGGACTCTGTGTGGCAGGAACGCACGGCAAGACCACCATCTCAACGATGTTGGCACATCTGCTCCGTCAGAGCCATGTGGACTGCAACGCTTTCTTGGGCGGCATCTCCAAAAACTATGAGGGCAACCTGCTCCTCTCCGACAAGAGCGATTTGGTAGTGATTGAGGCCGACGAGTTCGACCGCTCCTTCCACCATCTCTCGCCCTATATGGCCATTGTCTCTGCTGTAGACGCCGACCACCTTGACATCTACGGCACCCACGAAGCCTATAAAGAGGCGTTTGCCCACTTCACCTCGCTGATTCGTCCGGAAGGCTGTCTGCTGATGAAGCACGGCATTGAGTTGGAGCCCCGACTGCAAGAGGGCGTCAGATGCTACACCTATTCTGGCAAACCTGGCGAAGGTGCCGATTTCTATGCCGACAACATTCGCATTGGCATCGGTCTCCGATGAAGATGCCGCGTTGTCGGAAGAGCTTGCATAACTGTCCATATAATCTACTCTCTCCTT